>NZ_JAPMXC010000004.1 GCF_026624755.1 Robbsia betulipollinis | reverse complement strand
CTCATGGCCAAGTGCCGGATGCGGCTTTATTTCAAGCATTACGACGACCCAAAGGCCAATCACTGGCGCAGGGCATCACCGCCGATGGTGTCTATCGATGCGTGCTGGCTTATGCCACCCAAGCCAAGATTGCCGTCGTGGGCTTCGGTGTGCATTGCCTGCGGGCGACGGCCGCTCATGGCCAAGTGCCGGATGCGGCTTTATTTCAAGCATTACGACGACCCAAAGGCCAATCACTGGCGCAGGGCATCACCGCCGATGGTGTCTATCGATGCGTGCTGGCTTATGCCACCCAAGCCAAGATTGCCGTCGTGGGCTTCGGTGTGCATTGCCTGCGGGCGACGGCCGCAACAAACGCACTCGATCATGAGGCTGATATCGTCAAGGTGCAGGAATGGCTAGGGCATGCCAATATTGCCACGACGTGTGCGATCAGGTCGGCGATGTTCTGGTCCACATTGCGGCTCGGGAAGGGGCCGGCCAGGAAGCGCTGCCGCGTTTCCTCCTCCAGGAACACGCCTCTGTCCACCAGCTTGACGTTGTCGATGAGCACGCCTTCGAACAGATCCGCGGCCGGCAGGCTCTCGGGATTGTTGAGGCGGTCACGCTCCTCGGTCATACGCTTGAGCTCGGTCTTCAGTCGCCGCACCTCGGCACTTTGGTCCAGCTCCGCTTGGCGCACGACATCCGGCTTCTCGAACCTGGCTCGCCAAGCATAAAGGCTGTGCGTCGTAATGCCCAATCGCTGTGCTACATCTGCTACCGAATGACCTCGCTCGGTGACTTGTTTGACTGCCTCGATCTTGAACTCATCCGTGTATCGCTTGCCGCTCATACTGACCTCCTCGGTTGCCATAGATTATGGCTCGAAGATGTCTACGAAAGGCTGGCCGGTTCAGGCCGTCGATATACGCCTTCACGACTTCAAGCGGCGGTCGAGCTCCGCCTGCGCGAAAAAAGCGCTGGCCGTCTTCAAAATATCGTTGGCGCGGCGTAGTTCCTTGACCTCGCGCTCGAGCGCCTTCAGGCGTTCCCGTTCGTCGCTTGACAGGCCTTCGCGCTGCCCCTTATCGGCCTCGTCGCGCTTTACCCAATCCAACAGCGTCTGCGGCATACAGCCTATCTTCGGCGCGATGGACTCGACTGCTGCCCACAAAGACGCGTACTCGCCACGGTGTTCCTGCACCATACGCACGGCCCGCTCGCGCATCTCTGGGGAAAATTTGTTTGTCTTGGTCATGACACCATTCTCTCAAGAATTGGTGCCTCCTCAAAATCCGGGGCGATTCACACAAGCGATCATCCCGACACGCAAGAATGCCAAGCCATGGAAGGACAGGCGTCCCGGAGCACAAGCGCGTAACGCTATCCTTGCTGCTACCCACCGTCTTGGCCGTAAAATATGGAAGAAGTGGACTGGCTATCATCGACGCAGTCTTGTCGAAACAAAAATGCGTTGCTTCAAACTACTTGGCGAGCGGGTGATGGCGCGCGACTTTGATCGGCAGGTCGCGGAATTGCAAATTCGTGCGGCCATTCTGAACCGTTTTACCCGTCTGGGCACGCCTACGACGGTGGCCATGCCATAAATCCGGCTGGGGTTTGGGGTATTACGGGCTCAGCTTATTTGTGCAACAAAGCCAATTTAGGGGCAAAGCCAATTTGCGAATTTCGCAATGAGCACAAACGACCTCGCCCCTAATTTCCCTGGAGCGTGTTATGAACTTTTTCAGGAGTTCAGTATCGTAGCGGGATGAGCCAACGCAAACCCTACCCGAGCGACGTGAGCGATGAGGAATGGGCCTTCGTGGCACCGTACCTCGCGCTGATGGATGAGCACGCCCCGCAACGTAAATACGAGTCACGGGAGCTATTCAACGCGCTGCGCTGGATGGCGCGTGCAGGTGCTTCGTGGCGCATGTTGCCGACGAACTTTCCTCCTTGGGAAGCGGTATATCAGCAGACGCAGCGCTGGTTGCGCGCAGGCTGCTTTGAGGCGATGGTCAATGATCTACGCTCGGTATTACGCGTCGCACAGGGCCGTCAGGGCCAACCCAGCGCCGTCGTTCTCGATGGCCGGACCTTGCAATCGACCTGTGAGAGCGGTCCGCGTGCTGGCTACGACGGGTACAAACGCAAACGGGGCAGCAAGGTCCATATGGCCGTCGATACGCTTGGGCATTTATTGGCCGTGCATGTCACACCCGCCAACGAGCAAGAGCGCGCGCAAGTCCAGGAACTATCTCGTCAGGTTCAACAGGTCAGTGGTCAAACCGTTCGGCTGGCCTACGCGGACCGAGGCTACACGGGCGCGGAGCCTGCCCAGGCGGCCAGCGATGAGGGCATAGACTTGCAGATCATCAAGTTACCAGAAGCGCGCAAAGGCTTTGTATTGCTGCCACGACGTTGGGTGGTCGAGCGCAGCTTCGGATGGGCCAATCGATTTCGCCGGCTCGCCCGCGATTATGAGCGGCTGCCAGAAACCTTGGCCGGTCTGCATTTCGTTGTCTTCGCCATACTTATGCTTTCCCACGCCGTTCCAATTATGCAAAGTGCATAACACGCTCTAGTCGAAATATACATCTTTTGGCGAAAAAATACTTTTTAGATGATTTGCCTCCGAAGGCGCATCGCGCACAACAGCATTCCAAACTTCAGCACTAAATCGACCGTCGATTCGCGCATATTCCAACGTATAAATCAATTCTATTCGATTGGCCTTATAGCCACCAAATTTCTCTTCCAGCTTGTAAAAGCCAATCGCATCATAGTCTCCTGCCAAATTTCGCTCGTCCAAAAACCTGTAAACCTCGTCCATGAAATTAGCTTTCACGAAATAAACTTCCTCGAACGGATCAGCATCATATTTCTCTTTCATGATGCCTTCATGAAATATTGGTTCAATCCGGTTCAAATATGCAAACGCAAGGGCGTGGCTGAATTTGTCGGGATTCTGAATATAGCCTATCAGAAAAGATTGACGTTTCAGTTCGTAAAGAGCAATAAGTTGATGGTCCATATTTTTCATTCCAATATAAATAGACTGATAAGTTATCGCTAACACTACTGGCAGCCTGGTGGTTAGCGATTTCTATTATCAAAAACATAAGCGCCGATCTTTTCTGCAAGCTGAGCATAGTAGCCCAGCCTCTCGCTCAGGTATTCTTCTTGGTATTTGTACTTAAACTCTACCGTAAGTGCCCTCATTGCAAACTCAAACTCTTCATTGCTGACAGACGGGCCACACTCGTCGAACACGTTTTTTAACGCGTGGTGAAACCGCTCCTGATCAAGCGGATGGAGCGTATCCCATGTTCGGACCCTCATCCAAGAGCGTAATCCATCAATAATCTTTTCGTGCTGCATGCTTACCCCCATGGATCTAACTGGAATCTCTACATTATCTCGCGCGATAGCTTTAAGCCATCCGGTTTTCTTGTTTTTCTGAGCCATCTACCCCTGTCCGATCAACAAGTGGGGTTTTTCCTACCTCTTGCCGGGCGAAGTAGTGCCGTGCTGATGCTCGACTATGCGGGACCTGCCGAAGCAATGCGCATGGCGGCGGATGGCAGCGCGCCGTTCGAGTTGCACCACTGCGGTCCCCTGCCAAGTGTCGCGACGTCGTTGGGCACACGCATCGATGGCATCGACCCGCTTCCACTCACGCTACCGCCTAATACTCTCGTCGTGGTTGTGGGTAGCACGGATTCGCCCGAACCAGGAACCAGCGCGCCGTACGATGCCGTCGCTCGATGGCTTCGGACGACTCCCGCCGACGACACACGTATCGCCAGCATCTGTTCGGGCGGGATCCTCCTGGCGCGTGCCGGATTTCTGGCGGGACGCTGCTGCACCACGCACTTCGGCCTGGTGGCGGAACTTGAACGTGTCGCGCCTTCGGCGCGGGTGCAGAGCGACTTCCTGTTCGTCGACGACGGCAGTATTTTGACGAGCGCGGGAATCACGGCGGGCATCGATCTGGCGCTGTATCTGATCGAACATTACGCCGGGGTCGAATTGGCGACCGACATCGCGCGTCGTCAGGTCGTCAGGTCGTCTATCGGCGCCGCGCGGGGGATGACACACAACTTTCGCCGTTGCTTGTGCATCGCAACCATACACATCCCGCGGTACACCGCGCACAGGATGCCATTTCCCACGATCCAGTGCGCAATTGGCGTGTGGCCGAGCTTGCGCATGCCGCCCATGTAAGTCAGCGACATTTGAGCCGCCTGTTCGCCGAGCACGCCGGAACGACCGTGCTGGAGTATCAGCAGAGTCTAAAAGTAGCCGCTGCCTGTCGATTGCTGATAGGGTCGGACTCGACCATCGAGCGGATTGCGGAAGCATCCGGATTCGCGTCGGTCCGGGATTTTCGGCGGGTATGGCGGAGATACCACGACGTCACACCGATGCAATATCGGGACATAGGGAACGGTCTTTCGAATCGACGTGGTATTGGAGGGAATCTTTTCGCCCAGTGAGAAGGGGTCCTAGACCGAATTGGTCTCAAATTTCCGGGATAGGTCAATCTAAGGGCAGCCCTAATCTCCATGGCAGCATCCAGTAATAGTTGCTTTAAAACAACGCTTCCCGCCGCGCAAAAACTGCTGATGCCTTCTGCAGGTGGTACCTGTTTTTTATACAGTAATATTGCGGATATTTCTACATGTAGTACCTTGACCTGAATTTGAACACTGCATATAGTGTGTTTGCACCCTCTGTGGCGGAGTGCTAAAGGGTCGGTTGGCCACTTTCCTTTTTTGAGAGGGCCAATCCATGGCTGAAAAGCATCAGGTCATTTTCTATCCTGTCAGTAACGGCGACACAACGCAGATAATCCTGTCAACCGGGCGGCGCGTCCTCTTCGACTTTTGCCATCGTGAAAAGGCGGAAGATCCCGGCACGCCGGAAATCGATCTTAAAGCCCGACTAAAGGCCGATCTCAAAAAAGCCGATCGGGACTATTTCGACGTCGTGGCTTTCACACATGCGGATCTGGATCACATCCAGGGCAGCACGGATTTCTTCGAGCTGCAGCACGCGAAGAAATACCATGGCGAAGGCCGCATCAAGATTCGTGAACTCTGGGTTCCTGCCGCGATGTTGTTGGAGGAAGCAGATAACGATCACCAGATAGAAGAGTTTGTCTTGCTGCGCCAAGAAGCACGGCATCGCCTGCTGGAAGGCAACGACATCCTCGTGTTCTCGAAGCCGCGAGCTTTGGCTGACTGGCTCGAACCTTTGCTGAAAGAAAGGGGCGAAGCAGCGGGCGCTCGTGATCATCTGTTTATCGACGCTGGAACGATCGTGCCGGGCTTCACGCTGACCAAGGACGGCGCAGAATTCTTCTGCCATTCGCCTTTCATCAAGCACTGCGACGGAGGCGACATCATCCGCAACAGGGCTTCGCTGATATTCAATGTCCGGTTCAGGGCCGACGGGCAGGACTACGACTATCTGGAAGTGGGCGATGCGACATGGGAAGAAATCGAAGATATCGTCAGCATCACCCGGTATCACAAAAATGAGGATCGGCTCGCCTGGGATTTGTACAACATTCCTCATCATTGCAGCTACTTGGCATTGAACGACGAAAAGGGCGACAAGGAAACGGAGCCTAAGCCCTTGGTCAAGGATCTGCTGCGGCTGGGCAAAAGGGATTCCTACATCGTCAGTTGCAGCAAGCCGATTCCGGACGAAAAGGACGCGTATTCGCAAACGCAGCCGCCTCACATCCAGGCCCGCAAAGCCTATGAGCGTTACTTGAAGGAAGTCAATGGCCGCAAATTCCTCGTCACGATGGAGGAACCGAACGGCAACAAACCCGAGCCCATCACATTCGAGATCACTGGCGGCGGCGTAAGCTGGATTCGCTCGGCGTCCATCGGAGCACCGGCCATCATCCTGTCTTCGCCACCGCGGGCGGGCTGATGGCCGACGACTATCACGAACTCGCAAATGTCGTTGAGCTTGCGGACGCGGCGGAGTTGACGATTTCGCGCACCCGGCTGCTTCATGATGCCGTCGCGCGACAGCGTGATTTCACGATCGTACAGCTCCTGCAGCACAGCGAAGGCGACACGCCGAAGCTCGAATGCCTCATCGTCGATGTCGAGTGCGATGGAGTACCCCCCAAGAACGGCGCCGGCATCCACTATCGGGAGCGTTTGGCGCTGTGCGTGCCGGACGACCCTAAGCGGCTCGTCGACGTGTTGGCGCTGCGCAAGGATTTTCCGGTCCTGATGCACCAGAATCAGGGCATTGCCGGCGTCCCGGCTAGCCTGTGTCTCTATTTCGAGTCTGTCACCTCAGTAATGCGAACTTGGACGCCGCAAAGCTTCTTGCGGCGTATCCAATGGTGGCTCGAAAAAAGCGCCAGAGGTGAACTGCACCCGGCGGATCAGCCGGTCGAACATCTGTTCTTCGCAACGCCGTACGAGCTGGTTTTGCCGTGGGACCTAGCCGCGCTACGCAATAACGCGGAAGTTCGCTTCATTCTGGCCCGCGGCCCTGACCACCCCAATGGAGGCTTCACCTCCTTCCTTGAGGCGGTTCCAAGAGATGCCCCGCTCCAGGCCGACGCGGCTGCGCCGATCGAATTGACGTTGCCGCCGATTGTGCACGGCTTCATAGAGCGCGACCCGGCGACCTTGGGACAATTGGCGGATATTCTCGCCAGGCGCGGGGTCGAGCTGCTGCCTATACTGTCGACCGCACTGCAGGCGCGGGTAGGCGCCACGGGTGCAGCTGCATCCGCCGAAGACAAATGCACGGTTATCCTGCTCCATATCTCCATCCGTCGGACGGATGGCGCAGAGGTGGTCGGGGTCACACACCGCGCTTTCCTGACGCCGATGGGTGGACTTGAGCTTGGCGTGGCTACCGGGGCCTTGTTCTTTCACAACAAGCAATATTTCAGCGCAGCGGGCGTACTTGGCGCTGAACCTGCGACTGCGTGGCAAGAGCAGCCAGTGTTTCCGATGGACGTTTTGAGCAGAAACGACGCCCAAGCGGCCAGGAGACAGTCGGGCATCGACGAAGAGGGCCCCAACGCCGTGCTGGTCGGCGCAGGCTCTCTCGGCAGCGCGATGCTTAATCTATGGGGGCGCGCTGGCTGGGGGCGATGGACCGTCATCGACAAGGACCACGTCAAACCGCACAACCTGTCACGGCATGTGGCCTATGCCCAACATGTTGGCGACCCCAAGTCCGATGTCGTGGCAGGCCTGAACGCCGCGGTCATGAATGGCGCCACGGTGATCACGCCACTGAACGCCGATGCCACCGACTTCGAGCAAAGCTCAGTCAAAGGCGCGTTGACTAGCACGCAACTGGTCATCGATGCGTCAACGACGCTAGAGTATCCCCGCGCGGCAAGCGCCGTCGATGCGTTCGCTAGGCACATATCGGTGTTCATCACGCCAAGCGGCGACGCTGGAGTGTTGCTCGCCGAAGATGCTCAGCGTTCGCTTCGCCTTCGGACACTTGAAGCGCAGTATTACCGCGCCCTGATTCAACAGGAATGGGGACGCGCTCATCTCGCCGGCAACGTCGGTTTGTTCTGGAGCGGCGCAAGCTGCCGTGACATTTCGATGGTCATCCCGTATTCGCGGATCATGGGGCATGCCAGCACGCTCGCCGAACAGATCCCAGCGACGGCCGCGCACGAGGGCGCAGTGATCTGTGTGTGGCAGCGCGATCCAGTTCGTGGCTCTGTAGACGTTCACGACGTACCGGCCGTTGCGGAACGCCGCATGTCACTCGACGACTTCGATTTGTTCTTCGACGCCGGCATAGAGCAGCAACTGAGGGAGCTGCGCACGCAAGGTTTTCCCAATGAAACCGGCGGTGTTCTGCTTGGCTACTACGACTTTAATATCGGTGCGGTTGTAGTTGTCGCAGGCCTGCCAGCGCCGCCTGATAGCAAATCGAATCGCGACTCGTTCGAGCGTGGCATAGCAGGTTTGACGGAGGCCGTCGCCGAGGCATCCAGAAGAACCGCCGGTGTCGTTGGCTACATCGGCGAATGGCACAGCCACCCTCCGGGACACTCCAGCTTGCCCAGCAGGGATGATCTTTTGCAACTTGTCCATCTGGCCCTAGGCATGGCCGACGACGGACTGCCTGCTGTGCAGCTCATCGTCGGCGAAAACGATCTGCAGGTCGTGCAGGGGATGATGAAGTGAGCTTCCGCATGGCCTTATCCGCGTATTTGCGATACGAACAACCTGAGCTTGGTTGTCTTCTTCAAGTTCGGTTCATTCAAGGTCCTGTTCCCCGGCGATCTGGAAAAAAACGATGGCTGGTTGGCATTGTTCGAGCAGGCCGCCTTTCGCACCGAACTGGTGCGAACCACTGTATTCGTCGCATCGCATCATGGTGGAGCAAGTGGCTACTTCCAGCGGATATTCGACTACTGCGAGCCGCGGGTCGTTGTCGTCCCGGACAAGGCGCTCGTTCACCCCACTCAGAAACCGCAGTATCAATACGTGGCATCGGACAACGGCGTGCTCGTTTCAAATACCAATCGACGCCGGCGCTGCCCAACGACGCGAAGGGATACCGGACGCCGTGACGACCGAGGACGCAAAGCGACCTCGCCTCGGACTCGCGGCATCTGGCGGCGGAGTGCGCGCAGCTGCGTTCCACGCCGGCGTGCTGAAATATCTCGCTGAACAGAGTTTGCTCGAGCGGGTGCAGCATATTTCTTCGGTGTCCGGAGGGAGCCTTTTCGTCGGCCTTGTCATGTGCCGTGCTGGCTATAAATGGCCAACGTCCCAAGAATATACGGAGCGCGTCTACAACGAAGTCAAATGCACCCTGACAACCACATCCCTGCAACTCAGTGGTGCTCTCCGCCTGATTTTTAATCCGCTAAACTGGCGATTCGCTCTATCGCGGGCTAACATCCTGGAACGGACCATTTGGACAGTTTGGGGAATCAAGGAACCCTTGAGTTCAATAAGAGGCGGTCCGGTATGGTCGATCAATGGCACGACCGCTGAGACCGGACGGCGCTTCCGCTTCAAGAATGGCGGATTTGGCGATTACGAACTTGGCTACGCGCATGCCGGGGCACTAAGTCTGGCTTCTGCGTTGGCGGTGTCGGCTGCTTTCCCGGGAGGTATTGGCCCGTTGTCGGTCAAAACGCACCGCTTTGCGTGGAAAAAGAGTACAGAGTGGGATCTGGACGCAGTACCGATTGATATGAAGCCTCACTTTAAACGCCTCCACCTATATGACGGCGGGGTCTATGATAACCTCGGAATAGAACCCCTGTTTGACTGCGGCACGCAGCGGTTCAAGAAAGGCCGGGACACGCCGATCATTGACCACTTGATCGTGTCGGATGCCGGCGCTCCATTCGCGCGAGCGCGCATTAGCCATCCGCTCAACCCTGCACGCTTCAAAAGAATCGCCGACATCGCGCTCGACCAGACGAGAGCCTTGCGCGTGCGGAGCCTTTCGAACTTTCTGATCAACAATCCAGGCGCTGGCTTGTACCTACAAATCGGGGCCGGCGCGCTCGCTCAGATAAAAAAATTCGGCCCAGGTCGACCTGCGCAGGCCGCGCTTCTGGCGGGCGAATGGCTCGACACCACAATGGTGAAGGAGGCCGCAGCAATTCCAACGTCGTTAAAACGCTTGTCGGAAAAAGAGTTCAACCTACTCTCGCAACACGGTTACGAGACTGCGCGATGGAATAGTGAACTTTGGCGTTAGCGGATCTCCGACGTGGCAGTAGACGCGGCAGTAAAGTCGTTGAACACCTCTGACCCCGTAGGCCTCTTTTAACAAATTTCCTGACGGGGAAAGAGGGAAAAGACAAGGACTCGTTCCGTGCGCCGCCGCTGTATTGTATAAACATGATGCGAAAATTAATCTAATAAAAATGCGAGGGCTGCATGAAGCTTTTTGCTGAATATTATTTTTACCCTGTCGGTCAAGGCATGTTTTCAAGCGGCGCGCTTGGAACGAGGTTTTTCGGAGAATTTCATTGGGTATTCGATTGCGGATCCGTAAAGAAAAATCAGTCGCTCCTCGAAAATGAAATTAGGCGTCTGGAATTGCTCCTTTCGAGAACAGCTTTGAGATCAAAGCCAAAACTCGACGTGACATTCATTTCTCACTTCGATGTCGATCACATAAGTGGACTTGTCAAGCTTCTGAACAGTTTTGATGTAGACACTCTTGTTATTCCATACGTGCCCTTGTGGCAACGCATCGTCGCAACCATAACGTCTCCGCAGGCTGACAATCAGCGCTTTCAGCATTTCATGATGAACCCGGTATCGTTCATCGGCTCGCTCGATGGCGCGAAGGTTCGCAGAATTGTGCTGGTCCCGCCATCAGCCGGATCGCTGCCGGATGACCCTGACGATATCGTGCGGGATCCGCCATCGCCACTGGGTGGTCTGCCCCCGCTCGAACCAGATCGCATCATTGCCCCAGCCGATGAACAGATTGCTCTAACTGCAGATCGGCCGACGAACATATCAATAAGCTGCCTTGCACCTGGGGGGAGATTGCTGCTTGGGAAGGTGTGGGAGTTTGTGCTTTACAACGAACCCAACCTCAACATCAAGGCGACTGCACACTTCAAGCTCGCCGCGCGACGCGTAAGCACCGCGCTGCTCCAGACAAACGATCCGGATCAGCGTGACCGAATCCTGAAGCGGTTAAAGCGTATGTATGATCGCATCTTTGGGTCAACGTCCACCAAGAAGAACGAGATCTCGCTGTTTGTCTACGGCGGTCCTGTTGGTCGATATCTGGCACAGTACAGAGGAGCTAAGGACGACATCTCAAGAGCACGAACTGGTTATAATCATTTTAAGTTCTGGCACTGCCCCATTTGTGTAAATCACCTGCCGGTGAAAGTCGACGACACAGCTAATATCCTATACACCGGAGACGGATATCTCTCCAGCAAGCAACGAGTTCGAAAGCTCCGAGAGTATTTCGGTGCACGCCGACTAGAAAATCTCGCGGTTTTCCAAGTTATGCATCATGGATCGCTTAGAAACTGGCGGAAAGGAATTGCGGCCGAGTTCCAACCGGAGACGAGCATTTTTTGCGCGGACCCATCCTACAGTTATGGACATCCAAACCGCACCGTCTGGGACGATTTCGAGCCGTACGGTGCTAAGCTCGTAAACCGCGTGGGCGTGTTGCGGTTTTACAGGCTTAAGCTGCTATAGCTCGCGAACAATGGGAGCGCGGAGTGACCTTGCCTCAAAACGACGTACAGCAGAGATGTTGGATAATCTGTTGAACGGAGGTTGAGATGGGCGAAAAAGGCGTACCGAATCGGCGCTACATGGAGGAATTCCAGGAGGAAGCGGCGCGATTGGCAAATTCTGTTGGATACAACGAGGCGGCACGTCGTCTCGGGGTTCCGGCGGCGACGATTGGCAACTGGGCACGCAGGCGCTCGCCCGGGGCTGGGGCTGGTGATGTCGCATTGCCGGGGGTGCGGCAAGCCAAGCCCGGGCTGTCGGAGTTGGAGGCCGAGATCAGCCGGCTGCGCAAGGAACTGGCCAGCGCGAAGCTTGACGTGGAAATCCTCTCAAAAGCCACGGCATACTTCGCGAAGGGGTGGCGGTGAGGTATGCCTGGATCGAGACGAGCCGGGACCAGTACAGCGTGAGCCGACTTTGCCGGGTGCTGGACGTCTCGCGCAGCGGCTACTGCCAATGGCGGGTGTGCGCGCCGAGCACACGTTGGCAACGACAAGCGGCATTCGATGATGAAGTGGCGCGCCTGCACGCGCAAAGCCGGGGATCGTACGGCCTACCCCGATTGGTCAAGGCCTTGGCCGCCGAGGGCACAAAAACCAGCGCGGAGCGGGTGCGCCGCAGTCTGTTGCGCCAGGGGATTGCGGCCGGTGTATCGCCATGCCTGGCGAGCGACCACGGACTCGGCGCATCGCCTGCCGGTGGTGCCGAACGTATTGGCCAGGCGTTTCGATGGCTGGATGCCGAACCAGGCCTGGGTCGCAGATATCACGTATCTGCCGACCGGTGAAGGCTGGCTGTATCTGGCGGCGATTCTGGACCTGGGAAGCCGTCGCATCGTCGGCTGGTCGATGTCCGAGCGTATTGATGCAAAGCTCGTGTGTACGGCGCTGCGCTCGGCGTATTGGCAGCGTCGCCCGCCCCGCGGCCTGATTGTCCACAGCGATCGCGGGGTGCAATACGCAAGCTGGGCGCACCGGGAGCTTGCTGACCAATATGGCATGGTCATGTCAATGAGCCGGCGTGCGAATGCCTGGGACAACGCGCTAATGGAGAGTTTCTTCAAGACATTGAAGGTCGAGCAGACGTCGCGATGCCGATACGAGACGCGGGCACAGGCGAGACTGGACGTGATCGACTGGATCGAAGGTTTCTACAACCGACAGCGCATCCATTCTTCGATTGGATACCGTACGCCTTGCGAGTACGAGGCGATGTAAAAAGCGGCGTGAGTTGCTGTACGTCAAAGCGAGGCATGGTCACCATTCCGACCGTGGGTCGCAATATTTAAGCATTCGGTATGGCGAGCGATTGGGCACGGCGGGCATTGAGCCGTCCGTAGGCAGCCGGGGGACAGCGACGCTCTGGACAATAGCGTTAGTTCGGATGCGCAGCGAACCACGTACCCGAGCTTACGTCGATCGCCGGACCAAAGAAGGACTGTCCACCAAGGAAATTCACCGCTGTTTGAAACGCTATATCGTCCGAGAACTGTACCCGCTTATCCTAGTGGATCTCGCAGAATCGCGTGCCGCTTGACATAGGAGCGTCAATGCCCTGGCCGAGACGATCAACGGGCTATACAAAGCCGAGGTGATTCACCGCCGTGGTCCCTGGAAAACACGGAAATCAGTGGAGATCGCCACGCTTGAATGGGTGGCGTGGTTCAGTCATCACCGTTTGATGGGACCGATCGGTTATATTCCGCCGGCCGAGGCTGAGGCAAACTATTATCGGCGTGCCAAAATCGCTGACGTCGAGACAGTGTCAACTTAAACCAAACAGCCTCCACGAAAGTCGGCGTGGTTCATAAAATACTAGAAGTAATTTTTTAATTACGATTGAAATTACATTGCGAGTGATATACTAATTGAGCTTCACTAACGAAAAATGGAGAAAAAAATGGCGATTCTTAATCAAGAAAAAATTATGCAAGCGATCGATTGGGCGTATGAAAAGTCCGTAAATGGAGTGCCAGGATTGGATTCTGCTGTTGAGATGGCAGAAAGCTACATGAAAGAAGGGATTTCATCGTATGACCAATCAAATTCTTTAATTCGTTGGCAAAATACGAAGGCAATAACCTCAGGTTTCATTACTGGATTAGGTGGCATTCTAACCTTGCCTGTTGCCATTCCGGCAAATATCGCTAGTGTTTTATATGTTCAAATCCGTATGATTGCGGCGATTGCTCATATCGGAGGCTACAACGTTAGGGATGATAAGGTCAAAGCACTTGTTTATTCATGTTTGGTTGCCAATAGTGCTAAGGATGTTCTGAAAGACATCGGGGTCGCAGTTGGAAATAAAGTTGCATTGAATGCCGTAAAATCTATATCTGGTAAAACAATACAAGAAATAAATAAGAAGGTGGGAATGAAGCTATTTACCAAATTTGGTGAAAAAGGATTTATAAATCTTGGCAAGGCTGTTCCTTTGATTGGTGGCGTTATTGGCGGAACATTCGATGGAATAGCAACTAACACCGTAGGTAACATCGCACGAGATACATTTACGCCAGCAACTTGACCAGTGAAAAATTCGCAACGACACTTAACATAAAACCTGATCGCAGACATCTCATCGGCGCGCCCATCGTCCCAGTTTCGGCCTGGGACATTCACATTGCCTCTGTCAATGTCCGAAATGTCTATCGACCGGTAGTCAACTTGCGAAAGCCTTACGCTTTTTTTCGAGTGTGCCAAACCCCTCGCGATTCAGGATGAGGAGCAAGCTCAACATAAAGACGATCATAAATACGAGCGCGCTCCCAAATGCTGCTGGGAAGCCATAACGACTTGCCAGTCCTGTCAGAATGAGAGAGTTGAATGCACCCATCAAGTTAAGCACGCCATTCAATATGCCGTAAATTATCCCTGTTGAGGCCTCATTCGGCGCAGCATCAATGCCGATAACGGCCCATGCGCCGACGGTGGTGTTCATCGCCATCTGAGCTAGTCCAAAGAGCACTGCAGTTGTTTGTGCTGCACCCGCTTTCGCGGTTAGAAGGGACAGTGCAACACAGGCTGCGCCTACCAACATTGGGCCAACCGCGCCGATACGTCGCGCAGTCAAGCGCTCGAAGCGTTTTGCAAGGAAATCATTCAACGGACCGGATAAAAAGAATCCGGCAAACCCCAGTACCGATCCAATGCTAGACCAGACTGCGCTTTTCAGAATGGTCATGTGGAAGGTATAGAACATATAGCTGGGCACCCAGTACAGAAAAGTGAACAGGATGTATCCGAAAGTCAGGTAAATCAGCAAGAGCCCGGCGCCGGTGCGGGAGAGCAGCAATCCGCGAATTCCGGGCCAGTCCGGCTTATTCGTGGCGTCTTTCGCATTACCGATCCATGCGAGTTCATCTGCTTGAACACGTGGATCCTGTTCCGGCCGATCGCGAACCACCAAAATCCAAAAAGGCAAAATGACAAGTCCAGCAGCCCCAAATGCGATAAACGTCCAGTGCCATCCAAAATGAACGACTATCCACCCGGCCAGCACGCTGCCAACGGCAGGTCCGAGGTATTGCCCAGCACCGGCCCATGTGTAAGCCGTGGATCTTTCCGTAGGCGCGGCCCAGCTGTTCACGGCTTTCGCGTTATAGGGCCAAATCGGTGCTTCACCTGCTCCCATCAGTGCCCGGATCGCAAACCACATCCCAAGGCTCCCTGCAAAAGGTGTGGCAATCGTGAACAGCGACCACCAGCCTAGCGCAACCACCATCCCCCATCGCAGGCCAAGCTTGTCGGCAATCCATCCGCCGGGAAAATTGAACAAGGCATACGCTAATCCCCAGACGAATGCAATTTGCCCTATTTGATGTAAATTGAATCCGAACGCGTGTTGGATTGCTGGAATCGAGACAGAGAAGTTAACGCGGTCCATGTAGTTGATGAAAATTACAAGAAACATCAACAAAACAATCAGATATCGACGATGGCTCGAAGTTTTCGCCATATTTTGTCTCCTCTTTATCTGTCACCTCGAGGCGACGCTTTATATTTAGATGGGCGCAACACTGCTACTCTACGCCAATTGTGTCAATTTTGTGACATTGGTTGTCCGCATCCGTGCGGTCGGCAAGAAAGGGAGAGCGGTGTGGCAAGTCAATGGGAAATCGTAGGACGCCTCGTATTCGCGGCGGCGCTGGGCAGTGTGATCGGCTTCGAACGCGAACGTTTGTCGTGGTCGGCAGGGCTTCGTACGCATATGCTTGTGTGCGTAGGCTCGGCAATCCCGGATCCGACTCGTATCTGGATGTTGGGTACCTGAGATCTTGAGACGTTCGAGTGACGAAGTCAATTTGCCGGTAAATATTCGAATGCGACCACGCCCTGACAGTGGATCTTGTGAAAACGAGGGCCTTTAACGGGACGTTATACGTATAGGAATACTAATGGTCATAGCACTTGGATTTGTAACTAAGGTCGCAGCCCCCGGGCAGGGATACCTTGAATGACCTATTTATAAAACCTGTTTGTTATTGTCTCTGTCCAAAAGTATTGCACTCACGACACAATTAGGAATATCACGACCGGATAAAAAAGCGGTGTATTTCATCTGGTAAGGTCGATAGTATTCCCATCTTTCTATTAAGCGTCAACAAATCAGTTAAGTTGCCTAGAACGGGGAAAATATGAATGAGAAGGAGTCTCCTGTTCACCTGTAGGCCCTAGGAGCCTTCGAGGCGAGCGCGCGCCACCAAGGTGTTTTCGCAGCTGTGGCCGAGTTAAATGTCACACCTGCAGCTGTTGGGGCTCCTTGTACGAATACGACATTACTATCGAACGCTAACATTCAATGTCATGAATGGCGGAAAACCCGCGTCGAACGCGGCTGATATACAAGAGTTCAATCGAGAGTGCTAGATTCCGGCTTGGCGAAGACATCTGGATTGCCCTTGACCCTGCCGCGAGTTCTTTTACCAAACGGTACGTATCCTCTTGCGCGCGAAGGTCGGCACTTATCTCAGGAAGAGATGATTTCGTTCTGGCAAGATTGGGCGAGTCGTTATCCTATTATTTCTCTTGAAGACCCTTTGGCGGACAGTGATTGGGAGGGCTTTTCAAAAATCATCGCGCTTCTAGGTGATGAGGTGCAAATCGTCGGCGATGACTTATTCGTGACGAATCGGCGGTTTCATGATCGGGGGATTCGAAAGCATTGCTGCAATAGCATATAGATCAAGCCGAATCAGATCGGCCCGGTCAGCGAAACGTTGGACACCATGGCCATGGCCACGCAGGCAGGGTACACCTGCTTGGTATCGCACCGATCCGGTGAAACCAACGACACGTTTATTGCCGATCTGTGTGTGGGCGGAAACACGGGACAGATCAAGTTTTGCGCGCCCGCCCGTGGCGAACGGCTCGCGAAGTACAATCGCTTAGTGGAAATCGAACGTACGCTTGGCAGCGCCGCTGTTTGCCGGACGCGATGCGTTTCCAAGGATCAAGCGATCAGACGCCAAGCACTATTTATGATTTCAACTCTGTCGGCGGCGACAGCGTCTCGACGATGCTGTTGTTGTCCCGATCGATCTTTACAATGCTCAGGTCTTCGTTCAGGACATAAGCATAGCGGTTATCGTGCGTAAAGACAGTGGCTTGGCGCGGTTCTTTCAGCCCGGTAATGGTCGCTTCGACTTTTTGCGTTGCCACCGAAACGACGGATACTGAGTTATCACCCAGATTGCCGACGTAAATGAATTTTCCGTCTGGTGACAGCGCTGCGCCGTAAGGGTCTTTTCCGACAGGAATGGTGTTTGTAATTTTTCGATTTTGGATGTCGACCACCGCGATGGAATTCGTGCCGCTGTTCGCCGCAAATAGCGTCGTGCCATCGGCTGTGACGGAAATGGCGCGGAGCATTTTGAAACCGGTAATCTCACCGTCGATCTTATTGGTCTGGGTGTTGACGATCGTGATCTTGTCGCCAAGGAAATTTGTGACATAAAGCGTTCCATTATCGGGGCTCAGTCGTACCCCTTGCCGCGGCTGTGCGAAACCAGTGATAACCGCTTCGGGTTGAAACGCCCCCGTGTCATAGCGGGTTACGGTGCTTGCCGCTTCGTTATTGATGTAAAGCGACTTGCCATCTTTAGAGAGGATCGTACCGAAAGCACCTGGACCCACGGGTAATGTACGAATCGTCTTCAGATTTTTCGCATCAATGATCGTGACGGTTCCCAAACTGCTGTCGGAAATATAGATCCTATCGCCAGACGGCGAAAATACGATGTTGCGCGGCGTTACGTACCCGTGCAGTACTGCTTTTACCCGCTTAGCGCGCACGTCATAAACAATGATGTCGGGACGTTGACTATAGGACACGACGGCGAGCGTCTCGTCCGGGCTCAATGCTAAAGAATTATTGTGGATAGCACCGTCGAACGTCCACCGAGCCGTGTTGACCGATGCGGCCGTTTGTGCGGCGGGCGCGGTTGCTTCAGCATGCACTAATGGTGACGTAGCGCAACCAAGCGCCAATAGCGTCACCAGAGACAGACGTGAGACTCGAAAGGAAAGTGGCATGGTTATTTTAGTTCGTAATTGATGGGGCTTACCGTCTGCATTACGCTGACGCCGACACTCACACACCTGTTTTCCATAGCGTAGCGGCAGGGTGCTCTAGTATTGCTTATGCAGGTAATAGGTGCGCGATGGCATCGCGTTCAGCAACGAGTTCGTGCAGCGACAGCGCTATCTTTTCTAGCGCAAAAGGAGATATCTCCAAGTTTTCGATACGGTGATACGATCCCGCACTGCATCTCACGGGTACGCCAAACATCAGACCCTCTGGGATACCATATGAGCCGTCCGATGCGATGCCCATCGATACCCATCGACCATCGGTCCCGCTTATCCAGTCTCGCATCTGGTCGATTGCGGCATTCGCGGCCGAGGCTGCGGATGAGTGGCCTCGGGCTTCTATTACCGCAGATCCACGTTGTGCCACGATAGGTATGAAGGTCTCTTCATTCCACTGGGACAGCTCGGGGGAACTTGGAATCGGCACGCCGTTACTGGTACAGAATCGGATGTCTGGGAACATTGTTGGCGAATGATTGCCCCATACAACCATTTGTTCAATCGCGTGGCTGGGCACAGAAAGGCGCTGGGATAATTGTGAGAGCGAGCGGTTATGGTCCAGGCGAATCATCGAGGAGAAGTTTTCAGCAGGCAGGTCGGGCGCGGACTTCATCGCAATGTAGGCATTTGTGTTGGCCGGGTTGCCCACCACTAGCACTTTGACATCACGGTTAGCCACTGCGTTTAGCGCCTGCCCTTGCGTTGTGAAGATGGCGGCGTTGGCCATGAGCAGGTCGGCTCGCTCCATGCCTTTACTACGCGGCCGCGATCCCACCAAGATGGCATATTTCACGTCGGCAAATGCGGTCATTGCGTCATCGCTGATTGTCAAGCCAGTGAGCAGGGGAAAAGCGCAATCCTCGATCTCCATCACAACCCCCTTCAAGGCTTGTTGGGCTTGAGGTAGATCCAGCAAACTCAAGATGACAGGTTGATCGGCGCCGAGCAAGTCGCCATTCGCGATACGGAAAAGAAGCGAATAACAGATTTGGCCAGCGGCGCCGGAAACGGCGACTTTGATAGGAGGTTTTTGCATGACGATTTGCTTTTCTGTTGAAGAGTCGTTGCGATGTAGCGAAGATAAAGGAATCTTATGAATAACAAAAAGACATTATTATTATGATTTGGATGCGTAAAAAGCATGGCAGGGCGATTCATGGGGTATCGCGCCGATTAGATGAGGCGCATTTGGTACGAGCGCCGTACATCACGGCTTATCCCAGATAGGTAATATTTAGCGACGTCGCGCTGCAGGGCGAGGCATGGTACCGATCAAAAATAACTTCGACCCCAGGGAATAAACCACCCCTCATCCTCGTCTATCGATGGGTAAGGTCCCTTTTTTCGATATTAGGATATAGACATGAACCCAATTCGCTCGGTATCAACCCTGGCCCTCGTCATCGGCACCATGCTGTGCGCCGCCAGTGCATACGCGGAATCGCCTCCTATGATGACGGGGGGAATGTTGGTCGATAGTGGAGGCATGACGCTCTACACTTTCGACAAAGACGCTGTGGACAGCGGTAAAAGTCAGTGCAACGGACCATGCGCAAAGCTCTGGCCACCCGCTTTAGCTACGGCAGAGGCAAAACAAGCAGGTAACTTCACCGTCATCAAGCGGGACGATGGTGCGAGTCAATGGGCATTCAAAGGCAAACCCGTCTATACATATGCCGACGATAAGAAAGCGGGTGACATGAGCGGTGACAATTTCAAGGGTGTGTGGCACGTAATCAAGTAAAGTAGCGCCGTTATCTCACTGCCCAGCGAGCACCATGCGATCCCAGGACGAAGCGGCCATCGTTGCGTGTATACCCAGTCTGCGCCGTTACGCGCGTGGACTGACGTCCCATCGTGACCAAGCGGATGATCTTGTGCAGGACACGCTGGAGCGAGCATGGAAGCAGTTCTCACTGTGGCAAAGGCGCAGTGATATCCGTGCGTGGATGTTTGGCATTCTCCATAACCGCTTTATCGATCTGGCCCGCTCACAGCGCAGGAGTGTGGAACAGGATGTGGGTGACTCCTTGCCGGAGTGGCCGCAGCGTGCGATGCAAACCGATCAGCTTGAAATCCGTGACTTGCAAGGTGCTTTGCAACGCTTACCCATGGAACAACGGGAAGTGCTGCTGTTGATCGGTGTTGAGGGGCTGACATATCAAGAGGCCTCCAGTGTCTTGGACATTCCGCTAGGCACAGTAATGTCTCGCTTGTCACGCGGACGTGAAAGTCTTCGTCTGGCATTACAGGGACCGGAGGCGCAGGAGGTCATTCCTGCCCGAATGCAACTGGTGAAATCATGATTGACGATCAAGCGAATCCCGATCGCTCGATGGGCGCTCCTGTATTGGAGGCGGAACTGCATGCCTTTGCGGATCGTCAACTTAGCGGCGCGCGCCACGCGCAGGTTGAGCAATTTCTTGCCTCGCACCCTGCAGAACGCCAGCGCGTGGCGGCCTGGCAACGGCAGAACGGGTTGATGGCCGCGTGGCTTGATCCAGTATTAGAGGAACCGTTGCCTACGCGTTTGCCGACGTCGCCTATCGCGACGGTAAGGTCTTGGCGAGGTATAGCGGCAGGGCTCATCATTGCCCTCGCCAGTGGCAGCGGCGCGTGGATTGCGCGGGGCAGTGTCGATAACCACTCCCTACAACTCGCCAGTGGAGGGGCGCCGCATCAGATACTGGCAGCGAATACGTCCGATCTGGAAGGTTTTGCGCGGCGCGCGGCGGTAGCTTATGTGGTCTACAGTCCCGACGCCCGACGCCCCGTGGAAATTGGCGCGGATCAAGAGCAGGCGCTGGTCACGTGGCTGACGAAGCGCATGGGCACAGCCATACATCCGCCTTCGCTGGCCGGGTTGGGCTACGAATTGATTGGGGGGCGATTATTGCCTGGCGAACGGGGACCCGTCGCGCAGTTTATGTATCAAGCAGCAGACAAAGCGCGTTTGACGCTGTATGTGACGCGCGATGTCAGTAACAAAGACGTCGGCTTCCGTTTTGGGAATGACGGTCCAGTGAACGTGTTCTACTGGATAGACGACCATTTCGGCTACGCCATCTCAGCCGGTACGGATCGATCGACGTTGCTGAAAGTGTCCCAGGAAGTCTATCGGCAGCTCAAGGCGACACGGCCCGTGCCGGCGACGTGACTTCATGCCTCGGCCACTGACTTATTCAGAGGTAAGTTTTTGATCTGTTAAACGTGCTTCCCGAACCAACGCGATGAAGGAGGCCGTACTCGGCGAGAACGATCGATTTTTCAGCCAGATCATTCGTAATGATCGCTTGATGTCAAAGTCGATGAGTTTTACCGTCGCCAATTCTTTGCGACGCAGCTCGTCGGCCACGCTGAGGCGCGAAAGATAGGCTAAGGATTTACCGCGCAGCAACATGCGCTTGATTGCCTCCGTATGACTGATCGACATGGCCGGGACGATTGTCAGATTCGCGCGAGAATAGGCCTCTTCCACGGCTGCGCGCGTACCCGACCCGGGCTCCCGCAAAATCAATTGTTTGTTTAGTAACGTTGTCGCCGCCACTTTTTTACCGGCCATTGGGTGAGAAGGGGAGGCGACGATGACGATTTCATCTATCCCAATTTCCTCGGCATCGAAGATGTTGGCATCGTAGGGACCCTCTATGAATCCCAAGGCATAGGTCTGGGCCATCAATCCCGCTTCCACCAACTCCGTGTTCACGACGTTCAACTCGATGTTGACCTGCGGATACGTTCCGTTGAATCGTGCAATCATGTCTGGTATCAAATAGACGCCGACCGTCGCACTTGCCCCGACAGCCAATTGCCCTGCCGTGAGACCGGCTAGTTCGCGCAACTCGGACTCGGCGGCATCTGCCAGCGCGAAGATGCGTTCGGCATAGGTCAACAGTACGTGGCCTGCTTGCGTCAAAGCAACGCCGCGCGGCAGGCGATCAAACAATATCAGACCGATGCGGCCTTCTAATTCCTTGATTTCACGCGTTACTGCAGGTTGGCTGACATTCAGTCTTCCCGCACCCCCGCTGACAGAGCCAGCGCGAGCAACCGACAAGAAGGCTTCGAGGTGGGTAAAATTCATAATTTAAAGGTATCGATAAAATATCAAGTATGTATTTTTATTATACATAAAACTGCACTATGATTCCTTTTATGGAAACCGAGCAGTGCCAACTGCTCCTGGGAGAGAAGAAGTGAATAAGCAGCCAACACCAGAAAGTCTTTCAACATCCCGATTTTCGCCTTTCATCGCCGTCGGTCAGCGGCGCGAGATTGTCCGGCAGTTCACGCCAAATTGGTTCGCGATGACGATGGGCACAGGCATCGTTTATTTGATCCTGCTCGCGCTGCCAATTCAGTTTCCGGGACAGGTTCACGTAGCAGAGGGACTGTGGATGGTAGACAGTCTGTTTTTCGTGACGTTCTCGGTGCTGTTTTTATCGCGATTATTCTTCTTCAGCGAAACCGTACGTCCGATGCTGGACCATCCGATTCAGTCGATGTTCCTAGGCGCCATTCCGATGGGCTTGATTCCGATCGTCAATGGGTTGACGAACTTTGGGCCGGGATTGTTCGGTCCCGCCGTCCTCGACGTCGCGCAGGTGCTGTGGTGGCTCGACGCAGCTCTCGCGGTGTCCATTGCTTGTTTGGTGCCGTATCGGATGTTCACGAGCCAAAAGCATTCGGTCGATCAGATGACGGCGGTGTGGCTGTTGCCGATTGTGGCACCAGAAGTGACCGCATCCAGTGCGGGGGTGCTGGCACCGCATTTGTCGCAGGGCGCTGCGCAATTATTGGTTGGTACCGGGTACGTGCTCTGGGCCATTTCCGTTCCGCTCGCGTTTTCGGTATTGACGATCGTGTTTTTGCGCTTGGCGCTGCACAAGCTACCGCACCGGGACATGGCAGCCTCATCTTGGCTGACGTTGGGTCCCATCGGAACAGGGAGTCTTGGGCTGCTACTGCTGGGCCAGGCTGCACCGCTCGCTTTTGCTGGGACGCCTTTGGCGCACTATGCCGACATGGCACGCGACATTGGTTTGTTCGCTGGCTTGCTGATGTGGGGCGTGGGCGTATGGTGGCTCATCATTGCCGTCATATTGACGCTGCGTTATCAGCGTGAGGGGATGACGTTTAATCTGGGCTGGTGGGGTTTCACCTTTCCAATCGGGGTCTATACGTCAGCGACATTTACGCTGTTCCGCCTCACCCAGTTTTACCCATTCGCCGTAATCGGGATGGTGCTTGCTGTCGCGCTGTTCTGTTTTTGGTTGCTCGTTGTCAGTAAGACGCTAGTGGGCATGTGGCGCGGTCATCTGTTTCAAGCGCCTTGCTTAGCGACAGCAAAGAAAAATTAATTCAGTTTTACCCAAACGAAGGCACATGATGAACCAAGTCACCCGATATCTCGCCGCCGCTGGGCTGGTCTTAATGACGAGCGGCGCTTATGCGCAGGCCGTACTCCACGTCTACGGCCCCGGCGGCCCGGCCCCGGCGATGAAAGAAGCAGCGGCGGCATTCCAAAAGCAAACGGGTACGCCTGTCATGGTGACGGCCGGTCCAACGGGGCAGTGGTTGGCAAACGCAAAAACCGACGCTGACGTTATCTATAGCGGCTCTGAAACAATGATGACGGATTTCATCAATGCATTAGGAGATCAACTGACGCCCCAGTCGGCCGAGCCGCTTTATCTGCGACCCATGGCCATGTTGGTGCGACCTGGCAATCCGCAGCACATCAAACGCTTCGCGGATCTCTTTAAGCCCGGTGTCAAGATCTTGGTTGTGAATGGCGCGGGCCAAAATGGCGTTTGGGAAGACGTCGCGGGTCGTACTGGCGACATCAAAAAAGTCGCGGCGCTACGTAAAAATATAGTCGGTTACGCGGGCAACAGCGCCGAAGCGCGCAAGACATGGACGGAGAACACGGATATCGATGTTTGGCTGATCTGGAATATCTGGCAAGTCTCGAATCCGACACTGGCTGACGTTGTGCCGATCGAGCCCCGTTATGCCGTGTACCGCGATACAGGCGCTGCTATTACAAAACGCGGGGCAGAAAACCCCGCATCGGCGCAATTTGTCGCGTTTCTAAAATCGCCTGAGGGCGCCGCTATTTTCTCCCGATGGGGCTGGCTGACCAAAATGCCGAAAACCACAATGCGGACGGTCAGCGCTGAAAGCAAGCATTAATCGAGAGAGCCACCTCCAGCAACTGGCTTGCGGAAGGATCCGTAATCAACAAAGGCCTCGCACGTACGATTAATCCGGATGCCTTTGCCGTAAATGCCCGCGTCGATCAACATGACCGGCGGCAATACGCGGCTGACACCGATTCAGTGTCCGCAGTGGTCTTTACAGATCACAAATTGCGACCGTTGGCGACAGCGAGGCGCATGCGCATCGCGTCGGCATCAAGATCGATAATCGAATGCTCTCGCTAGAAAACATTCCGCACGCGCTGGCAAATTTCAACACATACGGCTTCATCAAGATGGTGGTGGAAGCCAGCAGCGGGCAAGTCATTGGTGTGACCAGTTTTTTCCTTACCCGATCATGGACGAGGGACTCAAGCTCAATGCCCAGAGCCTCTTAATGGATCTTGATCAGCTCTCTCGTTGTGCCGATTAAGCGGGGGCGACAAACCTTGATTTGCTTTCTCAGGACGAGCGAGCAGTTCGGCCGAACGGAGCAGAAAGTCCCGTTTGATCAAGCGCCTCTCGCATGCTTTTTAGGCATTAATATGATAGGTAATTGATATTTTTCATATACCAAAAAAAAGCGCATTCTATCTAAACACTGGAGAACAGGATGAACAAACGTACGATGTTTCTCGCTGCAGCCTTGTCCTTGAGCGCGCTGACGTGCCATGCACAGTCCAGCACGGAGGGCTTTTGGACCACGCCGACGATTGCAGGCTATGGGAAGATGCACGCGCTGCCTAAAGCCGCCTATCAGCCTCAAGCAGAAAAGCAGTACAAAATTGTGTTTGCACTAACGCAAGGCGCCAAAACGCCCTCTGCAGTAAATCCTGGACTCGATCACGTCGCGCGCACGGTCAATTTATATGTTGCTTCGGGCGTACCGATTGACCACCTGAAGTTCGTTGCCGTCGCCTATGGTGCAGCCACGCCGCTGGCACTGAACGACACTCAGTACCGGGCCAAATTCGGCGTTGCGAATCCAAATCTGCCGTTGATTGCAGCACTTAAAGCGCATGGCATCGATGTGTCTGTCTGCGGACAGGCGGTGGCCGAGCATCACTTCAAATACGACTGGCTCGACAAACAAGTGACCTTGGCCTTATCGGGATTGACGACCGTGACGACCTTGGAGTCCGGTGGTTATGTCCTCATGCCTTTGTAAGCTTTTCTCGTTCATCGCGCGTGTATGAGCGCACAGCATTGAGGTCGATATGGCTACGTCATTTTTGAGATACCCCCGTGTTGTAGGGGCGCTGCTCGTGGCATTCATCGCGAGCAGCGTCATCGTGCCAGTGGAAGCGGCAGACGTCGGCACCCCAACTGCTGCGAGCAGCGTCTATCCTCCCTGGCAGCACGGCGCAAACAATGATGCGCTGAAGCGAGGGCTGGGATTTGATGAGCCGGACGCAGATAATCTGGCGGATTTTCATGGGGATCCGCAGCATCCAGCGCTGTCGCTGTTTGTCGGTGGCAATTACTTCTTCGCCATGGCGCCGCTGGTAGCCCAGTTCGAAAAGCAATACCCGCAGTACAAGGGCCATATTTATTGGGAAACCATTCCTCCTGGTCTGCTGGTCAAGCAAATGGAGGCGGGCGGCACGGTCACGGTCGGCAACATGACTTGGACGGTTAAGCCTGATGTCTATTTGGCGGGATTGAATGCGGTCAAAAAGCAAATTGATGCTGGCAACCTCGTTGCACCGGCCACGCCGTATGCCACGAATAATCTGACGATCATGGTGGCTGCCGGTAATCCGAAAAATATTACTGGTCTCACCGACCTCCAAAAGGCCGATATAAAGCTTGCGATGCCAAATCCCGCGTTCGAAGGCGTGGCACATCAGATTCAGGCGTCTTTGAATAAGGCCGGAGGCGATGCGCTTTCAACTGCGGTTTATAAGACGAAGCTAGACGATGGCTCAACGCAGTTGACGCACATCCACCATCGGCAAACGCCTTTGTGGATCATGCAACATAAGGTTGATGCGGGTGTGACCTGGAAATCCGAGGCGCTTTTCCAGGAGCAAGTAGGGCATCCCATCAGCCACGTCGATATTCCAGACGAACAAAACACGACAGCAATTTATGCCGCAGCCGTTGCGAAAGGTGCTCCTCACGCTCAGGCAGGCGAGCAGTGGTTGCACTTCATCAAATCGCCCGCCGCGCTTTCCATTTTTGAGCGATATGGATTTAAGCCCTATGTGGCCGCTGCAAAGTAGGCCGTGAGCAGCCCTGCGCGCATAGCGGGGTTGGGGCCCACCAACGCATCTTCTCTTCGAGGTTGTCATGAACACTGTTAATCGTCCATTCAGCAGGGTCGCTTCCCTGCCTGCCGTCAACGTCAATCAGGCTTGGCGCATTGCGGCTATCGCGATGCTGTCGGTACGTTTTATCCAAGGCTTTATTTATTATGGCGGTGGCTCGCGTCGTTTCATTTTCGCCCCCAGTAAATTGAATCCGGATGCGGCGCACTGGATGGCAAACAAGTTTCAAACGGCGATGCCTGGCGCCTTGCTGGGCACAGGCCATCTGATCAGTTTTATGCTGCATCACTTCTACATTCTGTATGCAGGCGTGCTGCTCTTCAGCGCAGCTGAATTGGTTGTTGGCTTAATGCTGATGGCCGGTCTGATGACGCGAGCGGCGGCGTTGGTGTCAATGGGCTTCTCCGTCATCCTGATGCTGATGTTCGGCTGGCAGGGCGCGACGTGTATTGACGAATGGACGATGGCAGCGTGCAATCTCGCAATGGGCGCGACGCTGTTGTTAGGCGGCAGTGGCGCTTATTCCGTGGACAATGTTTTGCTGAAGCGCAAGCCGGCCTTGGCCGAGAGTCGGGTCTTTCGCTGGGCGAGCGGCAGCATGAGCTTGCCGGTCAATGAACTGAAATTCCGCAATATCGCGCTGGCCGTATTTGCACTCGTCGTGGTGTTCAACGTTGCCACTTACAACTACTATCGCGGCTCTGTCGTGACCCCGTTTCATAGCGGCCCAGTAAGCCCAACCACGCACCACTTGACGCTTTCGAATGCTGTGCTGATGCGAGATGGCAGCGTGCAGGTGCATGTGTCGCTTGATGGTGGGACCCCGGAGGCACCAGTACATGTCGTGAAGGCTACGGTGACGGATACAGCGGGAATGGTCGTTGCGCAGTGGGATGCAGCGGCGCTGTCCAAATTGCCGAAGTCCAACTTTCAAAACGACTATGACTATAACAAGTTTGGACCCGGTCCGTTCGGCATACGCGCGCCGATGGGCGCAGCTGCAACGCTCTCGTTGTCTAGTCTGAATAAAGGCGATGCGAATACCTCGATTGCGGCGGGCGATACCATCAACCTAACGGATGTTGATGGGAAGACATTTTCGGCGACGTTGAGTCAACCGACATCCTAACGGATTACCCCTTTCAAACAGCTCAATACTGGATCGTCTTATGAAGGGGGCCGCTAATGTAGACACTGCACAAGTCCTATTCGACTCTTTAGCGCTGGCCGGGGAGCGCGAAAAACGCGCCTTGCGCCTGGGCCAGCCACACATGCGTCAACTGACGGCGTACGTTCATGAACTGACCAAGCGCACAGGGCTCGTCCCGTATTTTGACCCCATGGACGGAGGGTGCCGCGCAAAAATACTGCTTCTGTTGCAGTCCCCTTCGGCGTATGCAGTGCACCCCCGGTTTGTGTCTCAAGATAACCCGGTTGCGACACAACGAAATCTTCGATCGTTTTTAGCCGAGGCAGGCGTAAAGCGCGAAATGCTGGTGATGTGGAACATCTTTCCCTGGTTGCCAGAAAGCCGGGGAGCGCGAAAACGCGGCCTGAATAAAATAGATTTTCAGGAAGGCCTCGCTGAGTTACCCGGCTTACTCGTTCTCTTGAAGGATCTGCGGGTGGTCGTTCTCGCAGGACGCGGCGCGCAGAATGCACATACGTTTCTAGCTAGCTGCTTACCGGGCCTAACCATCCTGGACATGCCGCATCCCAGCCCGTTGGCAGTTTGCGCAAATAGGGGAGTTGCGCCGAAGATCGTGTCGGTGCTGAAGTATGCCCACGACCTCGCCTTAGACGCCGAGCTGACGGACAGGGTTGGGCCTTGACATATTTATCGTATGTATGAGCTGTACCCGATTCCGTGGACACCATCCTAAGCTTGTAGCATCGCCTCTTTAAATGCAACTGGGCTAACGTAGCCCAACGTTGAATGTCGGCGCATTGGATTATAGAAACGTTCGATGTAATCGAACACGTCCGACCTTGCTTCATCGCGTGAACGATAAACCTTGCGCGCAGTGCGTTCGGTCTTTAGCGATGAGAAAAAGCTCTCCATCGCTGAATTGTCCCACACGTTTCCGGACCGACTCCTACTGCACGTAACACCTAAATCACGCAGTAAATCTTGGAAATGGTCACTTGAATATTGGGCGCATTCAACCGGTCGTCGCAACACCTCTGATTTAGGAGGTTGCGATGCGCCCCATCAGTAGTGGCGATTTTGATTACCGTGCCAGCAATGCTCAATGGCATGCCGATCGCGCCGCTAAGCGGCCAAGAATAAGCAAGCTTGTTGCCAACTCCATATTGCGCGATTATGTTCAAGAGCGGCTCGCGGGTAAAATTACCAGCTCATGTGGTGTGAGTTTGTCGGACCAAGCGTGACATGGACGGCGCGGCGAGTCGTCCATCGTCAGAACAGGCGCTGGTCAACGGCCTGGAGCCCAGAGCAGATTGCACAACGACTGCAGGTCGACTTCCCTGGGGACCTATCGATGAGAGTCAGCCACGAGACGATCTACCAAGCTCTGTATATTCAATCGCGCGGTGCGCTGCGCCGTGAACTTACAGCCTGTCTGCGATCTGTCGCTCGATAAGGAACGGTCCGAAAGTTCCTGCGGATACGCCAAACTAGCGTAGTGCGGGCAATTACAGCGGCTCTGTTAATCCGAGCAAGTAAGACAATACGAGCAAGGTTGCCGTTGCAATCAGTAGTAAGAGTGTTACGTTGCTAGTAATGTCGTGGCGATTTCTCTTTAGTCCTAAGCCGATGCGATTATCCAGGCAACGGCACATAGGGCATAGCGATTGATGTTCAATCATGGGTTTTCTACAGGTCGGACATTGAGCGAGCATCATGGCGGTCACACCATCAGTATGGTAACTAGGGACAAATGTGAGCATGGCGCAGATTTAATGCCGGGAGAATGGCGCCCATGGTGCTTTGAGAGCTCATTCAACTGGCTTTATAAATTCGTCGACGACTGGACGCAGCTCCGGAGGGAGGCGCGATTTCTCTGGCGCGAATACTTCGAGTGCGTCAATATCGCTATTTCCAACCAGCGCCCAGACGCCCCAACTCCACGGGTATTTTGACGTAGGCGATGTCAACGTTTTCGTTCGCTAGTGCAGCGGCGAGTTGCTGGAAGTTTTCCTCATCTATCGAGACTGTGACCGCTATAGGCTGATCGGCTAATTCAAAAAAACCAATAGAATGGAATTTCCCCAAGTGGTCGAACCCTTCTGCTCCGCTTACTAAAGTGCCGCCTTTAGCCCCATGTTCCTTCGTGAATTTCAGTAACCATTCGCCGATGGACGTGTGGTTGTGGCGCCGGTTTTGTTCAGTGAAAAACGTGACTTGGTATGCGTTCATCATTCTGTCTCCTCACTCGTTGTATTAAATAGGGGCCTTGGGAAACTCCCATGCCCCAACCGTCATTCGTGCCAACCCGAAATGCTGCCGCTCAGGGTCTCCCAATGTGTGAGCAGGCGTAGGTAAGTGTTTGATCAAAAATCAGATCTGGCCCATTTTCCATGCACGTGCCATTTTTGAACCGGCTCAGCTGTAGCGACCTCTAATGATGGTGCGAATTGATTATCGTACGAAGGCCGTATGTCCCGCATAGGTCGCGGCCGCGCCTAGCGTTTCTTCTATGCGTATGAGTTGGTTATATTTTTCAACGCGCTCACCACGACAAGGCGCACCTGTCTTTAGGTGACCCGTGCACAGTGCCACCGTCAGATCTGCAATGAAGCTATCTACTGTTTCTCCGCTGCGATGGGATACCATAGCGCTCCATCCCGCCCTGTAAGCCATATCAACCGCAGCGCGGGTTTCAGTAAGTGTTCCTATTTGATTTGGCTTTATAAGCACTGCATTGGCGACATCCTCGCGTATGCCGCGTGCGATTCGCTCTACGTTTGTCACAAAGAGATCATCACCAACTAACTCAATCTTGCTGCCAAGTGCGTCATGCAGCGTTTTCCAGCCAGCCCAATCGTCTTCGGCTAGCCCATCTTCTAACACCGCGATGGGGTATTTGTTTGTCCAATCAACGTATAGTTCGACCAACTCATCAGCAGTGATACTTCGATTTTCACTATGTAAGTGATACAGCCCATCCTTGAAGAATCCGCTGGATGCAGGATCGATGGCGATCACGACATCTTCTCCTGGTTTGTATCCGGCCGTCTCAATAGCCGTGAGGATCAGCTCCACTGCGTCGCTGTTTCGCTTCAACGCCGGCGCGAAGCCACCTTCGTCGCCCACCGCCGTGGAATGACCGCTTTTTTTCAAGTTGTCGCGAAGACAGTGATAAATCTCGGCACCCCATCGCAGGCCTTCAGCGAAGCTTTCCGCACCGACCGGCGCTATCATGAACTCCTGAAAATCGGCGCCTTGCCAATTTGTGTGAACACCGCCGTTGAGGATGTTGAACATCGGCACTGGCATCCGGTTCGCATGCGGGCCGCCTAGGTACTCAAAGAGCTGTAGCCCTTCGCCCTGAGCGGCCGCTCGTGCGACCGATAAACTCACTGCCAGCAAAGCGTTGGCGCCGAGTCGAGCCTTGTTCGGCGTGCCGTCCAATTCGATTAAGACGCTATCAATCCCGCTTTGATCACTCGCGTCCATACCTTGCAGGGCGACGGCGATTTCAGTATTGACGTTTGCAACGGCATGGCGGACACCCTTACCACCAAAACGCTTCGCGTCCGCATCCCGTAGTTCGACCGCCTCGTGAACGCCAGTAGAAGCCCCCGATGGCACCGCAGCGCGCCCGGTCGCTCCACCAATGAGCCGCACGTCAACTTCGACGGTCGGATTGCCGCGAGAATCTAGTATCTCGCGGGCGTGTAACGTTTGGATGGAAAAATCCATGAACAACTCCCAGTGCAAATAGTTCAAAAAGACCCGTATTTAATGGGTGACTGCATCGCGTAAACAAACGGGGTGTTCGACACCTCATCCCCGTCCTGGAGCTTCAACAACCAAAAACCTCGACCACTTTATTCCGCCGACACGGACGCCCGAACGGTCACCGAAGGGCTTTGCGCCATCGTCAGGTTGGACGCGCCAAAGAAACGGTAGTCATGCCGAGAGCCGCCATGGCTAATGAACCACCGACGTGGAACGCCAGTAGGCGAGCCGACCAACCTAGGCGACCCTCTCGCAGCGTCGTTAGCAGCTCAGCCGAAAACGTTGAAAAAGTAGAGAGTCCCCCCGCTAAGCCCGTAATTAGAAACAGTCGCCATGCCGCAGATAGACCCGGCGATACAGCAAAATAAGCGATGGCGAACCCGACGATGTAGGCAGCAATTAAATTCGAGGCAAGTGTTCCCATCGGCAGATTAGGTACCCATGCATTCATCGCCAGACTTAGGCCATAGCGGGTGAGAGCGCCAACGGTTGCGCCGGCGCTAATGGCGATAACGGTGGAAGCACCGAACATCATCATCCCGCCTTGACGCGCGTGGCTACGCCTGCCACTGGCGTGTTCATGAGAGGCAGCTCACAGAGCACGGCACACTTGGTCGGCAACAATGCCTGCGACGATGCAGGGGAACAGCGCGTCATAGCGCATGCGCCCGATGGTGAGCACTTCGAGGCCAAAGACCGTGCCTGCCAACGGCGTTCCAAACACCGACGCGAAGCCAGCGCTGATGCCGGCCATCAATAGGATGCGACGGTCTTCCTGCTGTATGCGGAACAATCGGGTGAGCTGATCAGCGAGTGCGCCGCCCATCTGTACAGCGGTACCCTCGCGGCCTACTGTTGCGCCAAATAAATGCGAAATAATGGTTCCGCCCAACACCAGCGGAACCATGCGTAATGGCACGACATTCTTTGGGTCGTGGATTTCGTCGATGATGAGATTGTTGCCGCCATCGACAGTTTTCCCTAGCAGGTGATACACAAGCCCTACGGAAAACCCTGCCACAGGCAATAGCCAAATAATCCAATGATGGGTTTCACGCCAATCGGTCGCCTGATCGAGTGAAGCGAGGAAAAACGCAGAGGCGCAGCCGGCGAGAAGAGCGACGACACTGGCGATGACAAGCCACTTGCCGATATACGGCAAAAGCTTGAGTTGTTCTGGGCGGGGAAGGCGCGGCATTGGTCATATTTGCTCGAATTGTTCGGGCTGACCAACGGCAAGAGAGTGTGCGCGAACGCCTACAGCCCTGACCGTGATCAGGTTTCTGTAGGCGTCATCAGCAGCACAATGTCGACTGCGGTTAAAGGAGGAACACCATCTCCCTAACCAAACGATACCGAATGGATCCCAAATCGTCCAGATTAATCGGAAGTTTTTTTGATTAGAACAAAAAAAACAATTTGTCTCTACAGTTTATTTGTTACGATCGTTACTTTATGATTGTTCGCATGAAGACACAAAACTGGCTATTGCTGACCTATAAGGTCCCCGCCGAGCCCGCAAAAACGCGAATCGCGTTATGGCGAAAGCTCAAGGGTATGGGCGGCATTTACTTGCAAAACGGCGTGTGCCTGCTGCCGAAGACCGATGATCACACGCGTCGCTTGAAGATCATGGAAAACGAAATCCACGAAATGGCTGGAGAGTCGGTGCTGCTTGAAACGATTGCCCTCGACCAAAGTCAGGAAGATAAGGTATTGGGTCGCTTCAAGGCCGATCGCGATGAACAGTACATCGAGTTCATCGACAAATGTGACGACTTTGACGCGGAAATCGCAAAGGAAACCGCGGCGAATCACTTCACCTATGCGGAACTCGAAGAAAACGACGCCGACCTGAAAAAACTGCAGACCTGGCTGGAAAAGATTCGCAAGCTCGACTTTTATGGTGCCACCCGTGCGGAAGAGGCGCAGCGACGTCTGACGGCATGTGAAGGTCTACTAGACGTCTATGCCCAACGCGTTTTCGAAGCACATGACGAAAACCGCTAATCTGGAGCGAACATGCAACTTACCGTTCTCAGCTACAACACCTTGTTCGCAGGGCGAGAGGGTACCAACGACGTACGTGCCCGAGCGCAAATCGAGTTAATAAATCAAATTCACCCGGATGTATTCCTGATGCAGGAGGCGAAGGGCTTTGACGCTAACGGAGGCGCGTGGCTGTATGCGATGGAAGAGCATCTTGGTCTGCGTGGGTTCTTGGCGGTCGCGCCAGGAACCGGTCAGCACGTGGCCATTTTTATCCGCACGCCGCTTCGTCCACTTTCCTTTGAGCCAGATAGTGGTCATTTTCACCACGCGCTTGCTACGCTGAAGGTGGCGGTTCCAGGCGTTAGCGAGCCCATCACCTTTCTTAGCGCGCACCTTTGCCCAAACGGACCCGATGTGCGCCGTCGCGAGGCGGCATATTTGGCAGTGCAAGTCGCACCCGAAAAGCTAACGTTGCTCGGCGGAGATTTCAACGCTGCCTCACCGCATGATCCTGAGCCAGAAGGTTTCAATGTCTTGCCGGCGCACCACCGTATTCGCTACCTAGATGATGGTTTAGTGAGTGCGGACCGTACCGTATTGGCGAGGCTCGAAGCCGCCGGATGGGTCGATCTTGGGAACCAGCTTGACGCTCGCAAGACAGCAACCGTACCCACTCAAGGATATCCAAATGCCGAGTTTGCAAATATGCGCTGCGACTACCTGCTCGCATCTGCTTCTCTGGCGAAGAGTGCACGTCATTATGAGGTTGTGCGCACCGCGGCAACAGACCTTGCCTCGGACCACTATCCGGTCCTCGCACGCTTTGAGCTATCGTAAAGGTAGATCGACTATGCGGCGTATCGGTCACGCTTAATCCGCAGTGTCAATTTAGCCAAAACAGGCTTCCTGGGACGAATTTAGTATGACTAATGAGAAAGACGGGCGTAGCGTTGATACTCAAAAGGTGCCGAGCGGATGGCTCAACCGCACCGTTGCAGGTGCAGGAATAACGAGCGCATTCGGTGACTTTTGCTACGAAACAACGACGGTCATCCTACCGGGTTTTCTAGCAGTCTTGGGTATTCCTGCGGCGGCCTTGGGGCTCATTGAAGGCGTAGCCGATGCTGTCTCAAGCTTCACAAAGATGGCCTCCGGTTATATTGCAGACAAGCTTGGTCACCGAAAGCGCCTAGTGTTAGTAGGATACGCGCTCACCCCAATCGGGCAGGTTCTGATTGCGCTGGCCGCGGGATGGCCGCTACTGTTACTTGGGCGTTTAGTATCCTGGTTCGGTAAAGGCCTGCGGGGGCCGCTTCGCGATGCAATCGTCATTCAGGCCGTCAGCCGACAGACGCGGGGGCGTGCTATGGGCTTTCACCGCGCGGTCGATACCATCGGAGCGGTCCTCGGTCCATTATTGGGCGTGTCCGTGCTCGGCTGGGCACAAACTTTCCACTGGGATGACGCGTCCGGTCCCTTTCGATTAGTTCTATGGCTGTCGGTTGTTCCAGGCGCGCTTGCTGTGGTGGCATTCCTGACGCTTGTCAACGATCCTGAACGTTCGCCCAATCCTGGATTGCGCCTTTTCAGCACGCTGCGGGGACTTCCCGTGAGCTTTAAGCGCTATTTAGCAGCGGTCGGAATATTCGGGCTGGGCGATTTCTCGCATAGCTTGCTGATCCTTGGGGCGACTCAATTGCTCACTCCCTCGTTTGGCGTAGTGCACGCGGCTCAAATCGCCGGACTGCTTTATGTTGGGCGCAACATCGTCCAGGTAGTGGCTTCGTATCCCATCGGCGCATGTGCCGACCGCGTAGGCGCACTGGCGCTCCTAGTTGGAGGATACGCTTTGGGCGCATTAACTGGCGTCTTGATGATGCTCGCCTTTTACCTCTCGTCGGCGAGCATACCGTTACTCGCTGGAATCTTCCTCATCGCAGGCCTGTATGTGGCAGTACAAGATGCGCTGGAATCGACAGTGAGCGCGGATATGGTGGCGCAAGACACGCTCGCGACCAGTTACGGCGCACTGGGGACGGTGAATGGTTGCACAAAATTTCTGTCTAGTTCCGTACTTGGTTTGCTGTGGACGGGCGTATCGCCAATCGTGGGCTTTGGTCTTGCCGCAATAGTGATGGTAACGGGCACGTTTGCTCTGATGCGTATTCAACGAGAGCGGCCGCGCGGCTGATGTGGCGCGCTCAAGCACTGTGATCGTTTCGGTGCCGTTTTACTCCATTCATATAACGATAAGGGATAAGCCATGATTTTATGGACTATTGCAGCACCTGCGATGCTCGCATCGTTTATGGGCGCGGGCGTCGAGTGCGTTGAAGCCCTGACAATCGTTTTAGCCGTTGGTACGGTTCGAGGTTGGCGTTCCGCGCTATTGGGCGTAAGCGCTGCGCTAGCCGTTCTCATATGCTTGGTAGCAATACTAGGCCCGTCATTAACGCGTATCCCCCTAGATTGGGTGCAATTAACAGTGGGAACATTGTCGCTGCTGTTCGGCCTACGCTGGTTACGAAAGGCGATTTTGCGCGCTGCGGGAGCGAAGCCATTGCACAATGAAGCGGTGGCGTATGAGAAGGAAACCGCCAATCTGCGATCGATCGAATCCGTCACACCATGCAGGGTGGATGTGCTTGCCTTTATGACGTCCTTCAAGATTGTTATGCTGGAGGGTATTGAGGTCGTCTTTATCGTCATTGCAATTGGTTCTAGCACGCAACTGATGGTACCCGCGTGCCTGGGTGCGTTGCTAGCCCTTGGTGCCGTGATTGTGCTCGGTCTTGCGCTTCATCGCCCGCTGACAAGAGTGCCGGAAAATTCCCTCAAATTTGCGGTGGGCGCCATGCTGAGCGCTTTCGGTACATTTTGGGTTGGAGAGGGCATCGGCGTTGAGTGGCCGGGCGCTGATGTGTACTTGCTGGCGTTAATTGTCGCTTTTCTGGGGATCGCGTTTTTGCTGGTGAAGGTCGTGATCGGGCGCGCCAAGATTCCTACATTGCAGAGTCAATCAACTTCAGCATCGTCGAGCCCAACGAAGCTAGGCGCCATTGCCCTGGTACGAAATGAACTTTTTGGTCTGTTTGTTGATGACGCAAGATTTGCTGGTGGGATAGTGGTATGGGTGTTGATCGGCTGGTTTCTAGAAGGTCGGATAACATTTGGAGTGCATGCTGACGGCGTATGTTTCGCAATGGGCCTTTTGGGGATATTGGCGTTGAACGTTTTGTCATCCAAAAAAAATTAGGGGGGGCTGTGGCATCGCTCATATTGGTGCGGCATGGAGAATCTCAGTGGAATCTGGAGCAGCGTTTTACCGGTTGGGCTGACGTAGGATTGACGGCCCGGGGAATCGAGCAAATGCGGGTCGCTGGCACCGCGTTGCTGAGCGAAGGCATCGAACTCGATGTGACATTTTCGTCGGCCTTAAGCCGGTGCATCCACTCGCTTTGGATTTTGCTTGAATCGATGGACATGGTTTGGGTGACGCAACATGTCGACTGGCGGCTTAATGAGCGCCATTACGGCGCACTTACAGGTCAGATGAAGATGCGCGCGGAGGAACGCTACGGAACGCTCGCCGTGAAAGAGTGGCGGCGCGGTTACGCTGCACAGCCGCCGCCACTAGACGAGGCTGCGAGAGAATATGTGAATCTCGATCAACGCTACGCAGGTGTGCCTGCGCGAGATCTCCCAAAGACTGAGTCGCTGTCACAGACGGTCGGACGAGTATCTAAAGCGTGGGTAGAGGCCATCGCCCCCCAGCTGTTATACGGGCGATCCGTCGTGGTCGTGGCACATGGCAATAGTTTGCGCGCGCTCACCAAGATTGTAGAGGAACTATCGGACGCGGAGGTCGGACAAGTCGAGATAGGCAACGGCGAGCCGTGCATCTACGACATCAATGCCGCATTAAAGGCGACGAATAAGCGCATCCTCATGCAAGACATCAAAAGCCCATCACATATTCTCTAGCGTGATCTTCTGAAATGGCGAAAGTCACGCTACAGAGAAGATGCCTTGAGCGTCTCGATCTGCGGGTAAGGATGTCGTTGCTGTTGGATTTCTTAATTGACGATGATACAACACGTTTCTTATCATTCGCATGAAAAACTCCAAGGTGCCGATCGTCCTGCCGTACTGGGCATGTAGCGTTAGGGGATAAGGAATTCCGCGCGGTCCCTTCCCGCCATCCATCTTGGTGGTTTACCCCGACCGGCCCAGGTCGCCCCGGTTTCGGGATCGCGATACTTCGGTGCGACAGGCTTTGACCGGTAATTTCTTTCTCGGCTAGTACTTGGAATATACAACCCGAGGTCGGCAATCGATAGACCAAAAAGAGCAATCTTACTTTTTATCTCGTTGACTACTGCTTGCTTTTGCTCAGACTTGATCGCATTAATTCGGGTTTCGAGTGCTTCCTGTTCTTTAAGAAGCTGTTCGAGCTCTGCTGGTTCTGCCATGGTTGTCCCCTTGCCTTTATGTTGTTCGTAACGTACATCAAAGTACGCCTCAAATGCGGCCCATGTTCACTTCCCGAATGCCTTTGCGGTCTCGTAAAGCAATCGCCGCCTGGTTGAGGGCACTACGCATTTCTTCAGCATTCTTAATGCCTGGAAGCACCCATGTGGGATTATTCGAATCGCTCGTCATTACGACGATCGCGCCGACGTTAAACATGCGCTGCCACCACGGATGAATCGACGTCAAATCTTGGATTCGGAAAAGTTCCAGACTCGTGACGCGCTTGTTTAAAATCCCTCGACGCAACGTGATGCGCTCGGAATCGATGATGATTTCCGTGAAAGCGGTTTGCAGGTAAGACAGACCTACGCTGAAGACGACAATTGCGACCGCAATCGTTGGGACGATTAACGGCACCGGCCATTGCCCTAGGGCATAGATGTACGCGCCCACGATGACCACCAATGCCAACAGCCCTTTTACGAACGTCGCTGCATTCACCACCTGCGAAGGCGATCCATCGAAAATTATGCGTTTTTCAGTAGCGAAAGCGACAAGGTTTGAATCGGTCATTATCTTAGGTGTCATGTCGTGCGACGGTGCCGTTAGTTTACAAGATTTATGAATCAGCCTTGTTTCGACTAGTAAGTAGTCTTGTTCGCCTGCCCCATAACCCTTTGACTAACGGGTCGTTGCGCCAGGTCTTGGATAGAGCGCAGTGCTGAACCTGTTACGTCTAAGGCATCGAAAATTGTTGGCGCGGTTGCCGCTGCGCGCAAGGCCGCTTGAATGATTGCGTGGATTTGGGCTTGCTCAGAACGAACCGTGACAGGGCGCATGACAAACTCCTATTGAGATAAGAGGTCTACCGTCCACTGCTAAATGGGGTGGGCAGACCATTGGCCGGGTTAGCAGACAGGCTCAATAGAAACCTGCGCATCCGAGGATGCCCCGACCAAGGCCCGCCCATTGTTGGGCGTGCAAAGGCAACGGACGAAAAAAAGCCGCACAGCGGCGGTCCGCCTATTGAGATTCCGGCTGCTAAACCAGGTCGCCTTTGTTTAGGCGACGATTGAGTATACAGAAATTAGGCACGAAGCAAAGCACGTAAGGATAATTTTTTGTTTTTCGATGCTTTGGCTAATTCAGTTGATCAGCGGTGGCAGGGCTGGTCCGTACCCACGCATTCACCATGGCATCCTTTGCAAAACTGTCGCTGTGCTAGACCTTCCAGGTTCCAAGCGTTCACGTTTTTCAGCAAAGGCGTGCCTAAAATATGTCCGTCTTCTTCTGCATAAAAAGCGGGTTCGCCAGCTCGAATGGCATCGTGAATTACATCGCTGCCAAACGCGGCGCGAAGCTGATCGATCCAGGCCGCTACCGTGGGCATATCCGCACGCAAACTCTTTGTCGTCTTGCCGCTTGGCATTCGTTTTCGCCCGGAAATCGTCTAAGCAAACGCCGCTTCGGCACTTCGTGCGCACATTGGTTGTCACGAACAAAGCAAACCCGACCCATCCCTGTTTGCCGACAGGCGTACCGCCGACGCCAACAGAAAGGCCCAAGGTGCAGCAACACCGTGGGGCCTAGGCCGTAAAACTCACAGGAGTACAACGGTTGCCAGCATTATAGCAATAGGCGGCACCGCCGCCACACAAGATCACAGATACTGCGCAAAAACAAATACGGTTTAGCAGGTAGGGGGTTAGCTTTAGTCGGTGGCGAAACCTTCGAATACGGCGGTATGGATACGTCAAAAGGCACAAACGAAATTAAATAAATATAATTCTACTATTTAAAACTATTGCATAACCGATCGAACTAAGGCATAATTACTACATGGAAGCAGCAAACAGATTCGCCGCAAGGTGATAACCCTCCAGGGAACAGCGGCAGCAACCGTCCCTTGGTTTCTTTGTAAAACACAGGAGTACATATTATGAAATTATCATCCCGCTTTGGTCGTAACGCCCCGGTTCTTCGTTCACATTTGCCGCTGACTGATGATCAAATCCGCAACGTAGCGCCGTCTATCTTTGCCGACGCCGCGCACGACAGCCGTTCAAAGCGCTATGCCTACATTCCGACCATTGAAGTTTTGGATGGACTGCGCAAGGAGGGTTTTAGCCCGTTCATGGTGGCGCAGACTCGCGTACGTGACGAAGGCAAGCGCGAACACACAAAACACCTGATTCGCTTGCGCCATGCCAACCAAATCGAGGGTAACGAAGTCAATGAAATCATTTTATTGAATTCCCACGATGGGACAAGCAGCTACCAGATGCTCGCCGGTCAGTTCCGCTTCGTTTGCAAGAACGGCATGGTGTGCGGAAAGACCACTGACGATATCCGCGTGCCGCATAAAGGAAACATCTTGCACGAAGTCATTGAAGGTGCGGTGCGGGTATTGGATTCATTCGAAACGGTGGTTGAGCAACGCGAAGGTATGCAAGCGCTCACGCTCAACCAAGGCGAGCAAGCCGCGTTTGCTCGCGCGGCCCTGGAGCTTAAATATCAAGCGAGCACGACCGGTGCCCCGGCCCCTGTCACCGAATCGCAAATATTAGCCCCGCGCCGGATGGAGGACCGCGCGCCGGATCTGTGGACCACGTTTAATCGCGTTCAAGAAAATATCATCAAAGGCGGACTTTCCGGACGTAACGCGAAAGGTCGCCCGATGCGTACCCGCGAGGTAGGTGGTATTGACCAAAACATCAAATTGAACCGGGCTTTGTGGGTGTTGGCCGAAGAGATGCGCCTGTTAAAGGCAAACTGCTAAAAGTTCATATGGGGGTCACTGGCCCCCATACGGCAACACAGAAAACACGCACCAACGCCGCGTAAAGCCTGTTGCGCTTGGTGCGTTTCATAGGCGGCCGCGCGCTCTGAACTGTGAGAAAATAGAATGCTATCTTCTATTGAATCAATACTTGGCCTTCGACGCATGCCTCTGCCTACGACACCCGCAACAAAAGAACCGTTGATGACGCCCGAAGAATTCGAGGCACTTATGCCAAAAATGCGACGCGTCACGATGGGCACAATCGAAGTGTTGCGGCGCATCATGGTGGAAGGCGAGACGCGTAAAACCGTCGCAGATGCAACCGGGCTTACACCCCAACGCATTGCGGGCATGATCCAGCAATTTCGTGCGGCACAAAACGATATCCCGCCTGGTTGGGTCGAGGTCAAAGAGTGGTTCCCGCCCGAGTTGGCCGCACGCGTAAGAGCGATGGCCGCAGAAGCCAAAGCAGAAGCCGCAAAAAAGTGAGCGAGAAACGCCGAAGCGTGTCGCTGCGCGAAAACTGCGAACTGACGATCGCAGCGCTAACGCCGGCGTTACGTTTTAGTCGCGCTCACGGCTCGCTAACGCCTTGCCGTGCGGTGGTCATCTTGGCGCATCAAACGGTGCCTTGTTGATCGGTGGCATTTCCTTGGCATTAGAAACCCCGCTCGGCTCGCTGACGCATTGCCGGCTTCGGTCGCTTGCGAGCGTCGCGTCATCACGCATGCTCAATCCAAATCGTCGGACCATATCTGACCTAATCCGGCTTCGGCGCAAAGGATTGCCCACGCCGAATACGGGATTGGTGCCTCTTCGGCGATCCATCTGCGCATCTGACGCCCCCCCTTATTAGTCATACCCAAAAAAATGGACACTTGTACGGCGGTCATTCCCAAACGTCGAATCACTTCCCGAACTTCTGGTCCGCTCGGTTGAAGATAATACGCACCAGGGGCCAAGCACTCTCGGCGGATCTCTATTTGGTGGATTGTGTTCATCTTGTTCAACTCAAATATTCGTTGTAAACAGTCGCTAATGATCCAGCCCCCACAGCTTCGCTGCGGGGGAAACACGCAACCTTCGGTTGCTTGACGACCCCAAAACCTTCGTATATTTGAGGTCTGTCCAAAGCATCCCTTCACTCACGTTACGGGCACGGCGCGCACCCCACGCCACTGGCGCGGGTCCCCAGGCGCCTTGCTTTGGGCGCGACGGCGCGCGCTAAGCGTTTGAGGTCCGTCGAAACCTTTGTTTAGCAGGACGGGGGGTATTCACCGCAACAGGCCAAACATCGCCAAGCGTCAGCCGGGCGATCAGTCAATCAGGGTTAGTCAATCGCGCCGCCAATTGTAGCGGCCTCCGCATGGTCGAAGGCAAAATCCCGGAGGTGATGATATCGCTGACCAATGACTCTGTCGCGGGTCAATTCCACCAAGTGGCAAAGCGCAAACATCGTCACCACAATGCCAAACGCGTCAGCACTAAGCACCCCGTCAAAGCCATTCAGGTCCCACTGAACGCGAACAGGACCACTTAGGGGGGCGAGATAGAAACCACCATTTGATAACTCGAAGAATTCCCAAATACCGCCGCTGTATTCAAGCGACAGACGAGACGCCCAATCGTAAATCATTGCCTCGCCACGCACGAAATGTTTGCCAAAATAGGTTGGCAGAAAATTCGCACGCATTTCAGCGGCAACCGGCTTTACAGTAATTGGTTGATCTTCCATTTCGATGGTCATATTTAATTCCCGTGTCGCCCTTGCGAAGCGCAGGACATAAATCCATTTTAGGACCTAAAGTCATATGCAGCAACTAATAAATAAAATATTATCATCTTAAAAAATCAAAAATTTACGTTCCATTATAGGACAAATAGTCCTATAATGTATCTATGGCAAGCAATCAAGCTTGTCCTTCTCCGGAAATATCTGATGAACAGCACAGAACACGAAATCGATGCTTTGGCGGCATCTGTTGAACTGTCCCCTCTGGAAACTGATCTGGGCAATGAAAGCAAGATCGAATACGTCGCGCTTTCTCGTTTGCGTACATCGCCTCTGAATGTGCGACGCAAAGCGGCAACTGGAATCGAGGGGCTGGCCGATAGCATCCTGGCTAAGGGACTTTTGCAAAATTTAGTAGTCCATGCGGTAAAAGGCGGTCGCGGCAAAAATACCCATTTCGGTGTCTGTGCTGGTCAACGGCGTCTTGCCGCTCTTGCCGCCCTTGCAAAGGACGGAAAAATCGCCGCGTCATACCCGGTAGCGGTCAAAGTGGTGAGCGATGCTGAAGCGCTTGCCGCTTCGTTGATCGAGAACCACGCCCGTGAAGCAATGCACCCCGCCGACGAATGCCAAGCCTTTAAGCTTTTGATTGATGAAGGCCGCAGTGCCGACTATATCAGCGCGCTTTTCGGCGTGTCCCCTCTCACGGTGCAACGTCGGTTAAAGCTTGCCAACGTGTCGCCGCGCTTGCTGGACCTGTACCGCGAGAACGGTATCAGCACCGACCAAATGACCGCCTTAGCCTTGACTGACGATCATGCTTTCCAAGATCACCTTTGGTTCGATGCGGCGCAAAAATGGTCGCGTGATGCGCATCATTTGCGCTCGGCCATTACGTTAGAAGAAGTGCATGCGAGTCGTACGCCGCTTGCTGGATTCGTCGGCCTGAACGTGTACGAAAAGGCAGGCGGGTACATTCGGCGCGACCTTTTCAGCAACAGTGACGACGAGGGTTACATTGCGGATATGCCCTTGCTGGAAAGCCTCGCCACGGATCGCTTGGCAACGATAGCCGATGAGATTCGCGCCGAAGGCTGGAAGTGGGTAGAAACCCGGCTCAAATACGACTACAGCGAAATGAGCGCCTTTACGTCTTTGCCGTCCCATACGCGGGAAATGACCATTGCGGAACAACTCGAATTTGAAAAACTCAAGTCTGTTCGAGACACAGCCGTCGAAGCGCTTGACGCCTATCAAGCCAGCGTAGAAGAAAACGCCGAAAACGAAAAGGACGGGGTTTATGAGACGTTGGACGAAGCCGCCACGCTTGCCAGTGAAGCCCTTGATGAATACGGCGCACGGCTCGAAGCGTGGACCGCATCCCAACGAGAGCAATCAGGGGTGTTTGTGATAGTAGACAACGATGGGGATGTGCGTATCGAGCGTGCCCTATCCGAGCGCAAGCGACATCGAGCAACGGGCGAAGCCGGTACAGAGAGCAAAAAGGTAGCGGCATTGCACAGCGAAAAACTGGTACGTCGCCTGACGGCGCACCGTACCGCCGCTGTTAAGGTCGAACTTGCCGCACAGCCTAACGTCGCCCTGGCCGTACTGATGCACCGCATGATCCCGTCAATTTTTGCGGAGAAGTACGGCAACATTTATGGCAATCGCGCTATTGAAGTGCAAATCACGACTTCACGCGAGCGCTTGATGAAAGAGGCCGACGACATGGCAGAAAGCCCCGCATGGATCAAGTTCGAGGCCGAGCGGGCAAAGTGGACCCGCATGATGCCCAAGGAATATGCGGACCTGATGGGATGGTTGCTTGAAGCAGGCAATGACATTACCGCCAACCTATTCGCCTTTTGTATCGCCTCCACCGTTGACAGCGTTTCACCGACTGACACCGGCCACCCCGTAAACGCTGTAATGGACACGCTAGGCGTCGATATGACCGCCTATTGGACGCCGACGCGAGCCAGCTACTTAAACCACGTCACCAAGGCGCGTATCTGCGATGTCGTCTCCAGCGCCGTATCTGCGAAAGCCGCCGCCCCACTTGCGAGCATGAAAAAGGATGAGGCAGCGCAAACAGCCGAAAGGTTGTTGACCGGTACGAACTGGCTCCCCGAGGTGCTTACTAATCGGGAGCATGCGAAGGTCACCTTTTATGGGGGGATGCAGAGCGACGAGGACGACGAAACCGACGACGCGGACGCCGAATAATCGTTAGGTCAAGCCATCCGAGCGCTCAGCGGATGGCAAAGCCTTTTTATTTATTGGGGATACAAAAAATACTTGCTCGGTCCATTTTATGGGGATACAATAATAACTATGGAAATCACATTCGATCCTTCAAAACGCGATGACACTTTCAGGACACGGGGCTTAGCATTTGAGGATGCCGCGTTCATTTTTGAAGGGCGCACCGTCGATATGGTGGATAGCCGGAACGACTACCAGGAGGAACGCATCATCACGGTTGGCATGCTCGAAGGCCGAATGATAGTGGTGGTCTGGACACAACGCGGTAACGCACGCCGCATTATTTCAATGAGAAAGGCTAATGAACGCGAACAAGAGAAATTTGCAGAGCGACTTAGAAAAATCTGATGCCCGTTCATTGACGGCTGAGGACTATCAAGAAATCCCGGAACTGGATGACGCGTTTTTCTTGAACGCCGACGAACACAAAAACGGCGTGCTGGTGAAGCGCGGACGTGGACGGCCAGCAGGATCGAACAAAGAACAGATGAATTTGCGAATCGACCGTGACGTTATCGACGCATATAAAGCGCAAGGCGATGGATGGCAAACGCGCATGAATGAGGCATTGCGTGCGTATGCTCTCACGCACGGTTTATTGTCTTAACATTTTTTTAGAAATGCAGAAACAGCACTATGGCCCCGACATCAAAATAAAATAAACTGGGCACCGCTAATGCAAACGCGTCTTTTACAGATCGGAATTTTTAAAACCTCTTTCTAAAGACTGCCTTTTGATTCATTTTTGTTTATCAGATCGAACGGCGAGGGATGAAAAAATTTATCCCGCGCTTTCCGCCTTTGGGATTTTTGATCGAGTGATAGGCCCCTGAGCACTTCGGGGGGTAACTCAGCGGTTAGCCAATCTTCAGGCAATACGTATTCTGCGAGTTTAGCGGAGGGCTTGGGTCTGGGGACGGAAACCGAACTGCCTGCCGGAGTTTTTTCTACCGATGATGTCGCGTGTCGGTCCTGCGTAATTTCGGATTTGGTACCCGACGACTGCTCCACTTTTCTGCGTTCCTTTCGGATACGAACCAGCAGCATATTGAAGTTGGGTTGCGCGATGTCGAGTCCCATTTTCGCCAATTCGTCGCGTGCTTGTGCCCGACTCACGCCCGATTTGATCGAGTGTTCTACCGCGTCGAACACGTCTCTGAAGCGCATCGCTAGTGATCGATCTGAATCTTTTGCTAGCTCGGCAAATCTGGCGTTGATGTCGCTGGCGTCCATATCGGTGTCCGAGTAAGGTTTTACATCTAACTGTCACTTTCGTGTCACTCTCTGTAACCTCAATGTTACCTGCATGTAGTTTCGGCGTCACCCCTTGGTACTTTGATGTAACCGATGTGTGATTGGCATGTCACTGCCATGTCACTTAAGTGTTATCTCCTGTACAAAAATGGCAGCAAAAGAGGGCACGACGGATATGTATACGAAACCCCACTGGGGTTCCATATACATATCGTGCTCAAAGGGGGAACCCCTTTGAAAACCCCGCAGGCTTCGCCTGCCGGTGCGCCGACTCGGCACGCATTAACGGGCAGGCATCTGCGCTGCTGGTGTGCGTAACCCTAGTTGGCCACAATCTATATGCAACTAACGAGCAACGCGGCACGCTCGCATAGATATTGCGTAGTTACCCTATAACCTAGCGTTGGTCCATCGAGCCAATGCGCCGAGCTTCAAACGAAAATTCTTTATAAAATTATTATATGGCCCAATACGACCAAGCAACGCCTATGGTGAGCAACGACCATCAGGGCATGGAAGACAACCATCAAGACATCTTCTTCGCGGCGGTTTCGACCACGCGCATGCCGATGATCGTCACAAATCCACGACTACCAGACAACCCCATTATTTTTGCCAACCCGGCATTTCTTGAAATGACGGGATACAGCAAAGCCGATATCTTTGGGTCCAACTGCCGATTTCTTCAAGGCGCAGACACCGACCCAAACACCGTATCGGAAGTCCGTGACGCTATCGCAGGACGCCGCGAAATTGCTACCGAGATACTAAATTACCGAAAAGATGGTTCAACGTTCTGGAATGCTTTGTTCATCTCGCCCGTAGTCGATGAAAAAGGCGAATTAGTTTATTTCTTCGCTTCCCAGCTCGATGTAAGTCGGCGCCGGGACGCGGAAGAGGCATTACATCAGTCGCAGAAAATGGAAGCGCTCGGGCAATTAACAGGTGGTATAGCCCATGACTTCAACAACCTACTTCAGGTAATGACCGGGTACGTGGATCTTTGTCGCTTGGCCGCTGATAAACCTGGTGGAATTGATCGTGTCCACGCAGGCTTAGACAAGATTAAAAAAGCCGTCGATAAAGCAAGTACGTTGACCGCACAACTCTTGGCGCTCGCAAGAAAACAGCGTTTAACCGGGCGTGTTGTAAATTTAAATTCAATGGCTGGCGAAATGATCGAATTAGCGGGCCGAACGTTGGGCGAAAATGTCTCGCTTCGAACCCAATTCGCCTCCAATTTACGCAACGCTCGCATTGATCAAACGCAGCTCGAAGTGTCCATTTTAAATGTGCTGCTCAATGCTCGGGACGCGCTCGCCGGGCGGCCCGACGCGACAGTCATTGTAAAAACGGAAAACATTGAACTTGAACACTCGCAAGTTTTTGGGTTCGCCAACCTACCGCCAGGTCATTACGTTTGTATTGCGATCACTGACAATGGCACAGGTATCGCGCCGGAGGTCATTGATCGCGTGATGGACCCGTTCTTCACCACCAAGGAAGAAGGCAAAGGCACTGGTCTCGGGCTTTCAATGGTATATGGATTTGCCAAACAGTCTGGGGGGGCGGTCAACATCTATTCAGAGCTCGGCATCGGTACGACGGTACGCCTTTACTTTCCTGCTGACGATGCGGCTACACCTTCGAATGCACCTGTTGTGCGAGCGATCGAGCAGCCCGGTACGGAGACGATTTTGATCGTTGATGACCGTCCGGAGGTAGCAGAGGTTGCGCAAGCCATGCTGGAGGAAATCGGCTATACCACTCATGTCGCATACGGCGGCGTTGAAGCGCTGCAAGTCATGAGCGAGAATCCCGCGATCGACATGGTGTTCACGGATCTCATCATGCCCGGCAAAATGAACGGTGTGATGCTCGCCAGAGAAGCGCGAAAGATGCAGCCAAACGTAAAGATATTGCTAACCACTGGCTATGCTGATGCCGATATGCAGCGCACGGACGAGAAAGGGGTCGAATTCGATGTCATCCACAAGCCCTATGGTCGTGCTGAGTTGGCGCGCAAGGTTCGAATTATTTTAAACGGTCCCACAGGGGTGGGCTAGTTGTCAGGGAGCTTTTACAAACCGCCGCCACGATTAGGGAGCAGCCCTGCGCCACGATATTTAAACGTCGGCGCTGGTTGCCGTAGAGCTTATCTATGCAACCGAAGACTGGCATGCAATGAATGGTGGCGAGCGGAAAACCTTGGGTAAAGCCGGAGAAGCGTGCCCAACACGTTGGCCGGACAAGCAGTTCATGTAGCGATCTGCCTGCGCGACTGGCGTTGAGATCGATCATGTCGCTACCCGTGTGACAACCCGCGCGTCGACAACGTACAGCAAATGACTTGCCAGTAAGATGATTTCCACCGCCTCGCGCGGGGTATCTACAGAAACATCCCGATGGGAGTGTGGATTTTTATAGGTCCCAATCGCTCCGGAAAATAACGCCGACATAGCTTCTTTCTCACCTCCCTCTGCACTTAGGTCGGTCAAAGCACCTGTCGTCGCATGAAAGGCCTTTCGAACTAGATTTACCCCGACGTCCGAATGCGGCAAATGCGCAGCATCTCGAACAGCGATCTCAACGGCCCGCATAGCCTGAAAAACGGCCGTAGAGTACTCACAACGCATGAATGACAACCAAACCGTCGTGGCGATCGATGGATGCAGTAACTCTTTTGGTAACAACCGAGCAGTTCGGTAATCAGCAAACTGCGCTTGATTTTCAAATTTCTGAGCTCTACGACTCAAGCGTCGCCATCCCATATGACCATTCGTTGCATCAGATGGAACAATAAGTCCTTGCGCTTCCAACCAGGCAACTGCTTCGATCACAGCCATGTCGATTAAAGGCTGATGAGTTCGGGGGTAGGTCGGCCTGCCGTTAGTGGGGATATTCGTATCCCAAAATTCGTTGATAAACGTGGCCGGATGAAACGTGCCTGCATGGCCTGCTCCCGCACGGGTATCTGCTTCAACGCGTTTCTGTATCAGGAAGATCAACGTCGCAGCCAATTCTTCGGCTTCTAATGCGATCAGAACTTCTGGGTCAGGTATCGCTTCGGGCAGCTCGCGCATCTTGCCTCCTATATGTGACAAAAGACGTTACCACATATAGGTTTCCGTAGGGCCAGTGCTATGCAAACAACCAGTTAGGCCGCGCGGCTGGCGTACCCACGAGGATGCCGGGCAACAAAAACATGCGGGCAAGAAACGCGCAAGGGCTAGTTCTCCGTTCCTGAAACGACCGTTTTCTGGACAATAAAAAGCAGAGCAGGGTTCTAGTATTGGCTGTTGTTCGGCCTGAACAGACGGTCGAAAACGCGGCGATCATTGGCGGAAACCCACGGCTGAGCGGTCATTGTCCTGAATTCGAAGTGGCCGCGCTTGCCCTACTTTTCTCTCGCGGCTCGGTGACTGCCAATTATGCGGTTACCGCATGTCGCATGATCGCAGTCAAGCAGTCGCCGCCAATCTTTTCTTTCGCTACTTCGGTGTCGTAATAAGTTTGCAGACTCATCCAGCTTTGCGGGTCGGTGTTGAAATAAGCACCCAGCCGTACCGCTGTATCTGCGGTAATTGCTCGCTGACCTTTCACGATCTCGTTAATGCGGCGAGCGGGTACTCCAATGGCCTTCGCAAGAGCATATTGCGAGATGCCCAATGGCTCCAGCCAATCCAGCGCGAGGATTTCCCCGGGTAATGTCAGCGGAATTTCACGTGTCATGTCGTACTCCGTTGTGTTTGCAGCCGCAATCGAGTCAATGATAATCAACGATCTCAACGTCTGTTGAGGTTCCGTTGGCAAACCTGAAACAAATCCGCCACTGATCGTTAATCCGAATGCTAAATTGTCCCGCCCGATTTCCTTTTAAAAGCTCCAGCCTGTTGTTCGGGGGGATCCGCAAGAAGTTGAGATCCATTGCCGCGTGTACCTGCTGCAATTTCCGCATCGCGACTGTCTCAATATTTACGAAACGCGCCACTCGCTTCCCGTGAAAGAGCGTTTCAGTATCTTTGCACTTAAACGATGTGATCATCGACAAATAGTAACGCACCGCGTTACTAGCGTCAATCGTTACGATCGGCGCAAGCTATGTCGTCGTTCAGCAAGTCGTGCCCTTGGTCGTCCGCCTCGCGCGCGGAAGCGGACAGTCGAAAGCCTGTTGCCTACGACCGCTATGGCCGAACAACTGCCGCACGCCTCAGACTTATTTGCCTAGGCTTTTATTATAAACCTCGGCTTTGTCGTTACTCTTGATAAAATATGTTATCAAGAGTGTTAAGCCAATCAATTGTTTGCCGGAGCAATAATGAAAAAGATGTGGCAGCGAGCGCGCGGTTGGTATGAGGGCGAAGGCAAGGCCACGCTTTACGACAATGACCCCGACAGCGGGGTTTTTATCATGCCAAGCTTCCACACGGAATATCACTGGACAGCGACCGTAGCGCGCTCGTTGGTGAACTTCTATGGTCTCAATTGGCAGTTTATGTGTAGCACTATCATTGCACTAGTCGGCATCTATCTCGCTTATCGGGCGCTCAAATGAAGAACCATCTTGCCGGGCTGCTTCCTGTCGTACCCGCGCCTAAGCCAAGGGCACTTACGGCGGTTGAGTTTCATCGACTCGCGGATGTACCACCCGAAACCGAATGGTTTGCCAATCTCAACAACCCGCAAACGCGGCGTGCCTATGAGGCCGATATGCGCGACTTCATGGCGTTTTCTGGCATCGAACAGCCTAACGAATTTCGCATTGTCACCCGCGCTCATGTGCTCGCCTGGCGTAAGACGCTAGAAGATCGCGTGCTATCTGGCGCGACGATCCGGCGCAAGCTCGCCGCGCTGTCTTCGCTTTTTGAATATCTGTGTGAGAAGAACACGGTTGATTTCAACCCGGTGAAAGGCGCGAAGCGGCCCAAGATCGAAAGCAATGAGGGAAAGACGCCCGCGCTTGGAGACTATCAAGCTCGCGCCTTGCTTGATGCTCCCGACCCGCAGACGTTGAAAGGCCGACGCGACCGCGCCATGATCGCTGTCTTGCTGTATCACGGGCTGCGACGCGAAGAATTGTGTTTGTTGAGAATCAAAGATATTCACGACCGGCGCGGCGTCGCACACCTGCGTATTCACGGCAAAGGCAGCAAGTTGCGCCATCTGCCCCTGCACCCAGGGAGCGCTGAACGCATTCACGCCTACCTCGAAACGTCCCCTCATGGCCAAGTGCCGGATGCGGCTTTATTTCAAGCATTACGACGACCCAAAGGCCAATCACTGGCGCAGGGCATCACCGCCGATGGTGTCTATCGATGCGTGCTGGCTTATGCCACCCAAGCCAAGATTGCCGTCGTGGGCTTCGGTGTGCATTGCCTGCGGGCGACGGCCGCAACAAACGCACTCGATCATGAGGCTGATATCGTCAAGGTGCAGGAATGGCTAGGGCATGCCAATATTGCCACGACGTGTATCTATGATCGTCGGCAAAGCCGCCCTGAAGACTCGCCTACCTTTAAAGTGAATTATTAGATATCTGTCATCGCGTAGGCCCTCATCGTAACTAGGTCCTACGGGAAGGCTTTAAGCGCTTCTTCGTTTGTGCGATGTAGAACGTATTTCCGCATTTCTGACCAATAGCAATTGGCAACGTATAGCGGTCCAACGGTCCCACCACGCTTTCCGATAAGCCTTCAATAGCAAATTTGGTGGGTAAGGAATTCTTCGAGACATTGCGACCCCGAAATCCGTCAACACGAACAATGACGTTATCCAACGTGCGAGTGCTTAGCTCGTGTCGGCGCTACTTCTTTTTGCGAAAGCTCCTGCACTATGCCGCAATCGCCAACGGCTTGCTCCATTCCGCACCGGCTTCGCAATTCGAGAAGCTGGTTGCGTAAGCCGAGCAGCTCTTCGATCCGGTGGTCTACGTGAGAAATGTGTTCGTCGACCAATGAATTAACAGCACCACAACCTTCTGCCGGTGCATCCGTCAAATCCAGCAACGCTCGAATTTCGTCATGTGCCATATCGAGCGCACGACAGTTTCTAATGAAACGTAACCGCTCAACATGCTTTGCCGAGTATTCGCGGTAGTTCGCCTCGGTACGCTCTGCATCGAGCATTAATCCTTCCTTTTCGTAAAAACGGATAGTTTCCGTCGTACACCGGGTGATTTTTGCTAATTCGCCAATTTTCATGTTGCTTCCAAGAAAGGCTTGACCTTGTAGTGGCTTCAAGGTGTTTACTACACCATAAATCCTGCAAGGACGCCACAATGGCTGAGCGAATAGACAACGTAGTCACGAGCGCGGAAGAATCGCCGCTGAAAAACAACGAGCATAGCTGCTGTACTGACCACCACCGCGCAAAAGCGGCCTCGGACGGTGGACACCGACTCAATACTGCCAAGCAGCGTTTCACAATAGCGCTCGTCAAGGAACACGCTGCATGCGGTCATAGCAATGACCATTCGTCATCAACGCACGATCATGATGGACATTCTCACGCCCGCTCTGCTCACGATCATGGACATGACGAAGGGCACGAACACCCCCACGACGCCCATGACCACGATTACAAAGGGAATGTTCATGGTCACGATCATTCGTCGCACTCCGACAGTTGCTGCTCTTCCGCGGTGCCTATACTCGCGAGCCTCCCCGAGGCGCAGATCGTCGGCTCAAACGTGCGCACGCCGATTCGTATCATGCAAATGGACTGCCCGACCGAAGAAACGTTAATTCGGAAAAAACTGGGGACCATGAAGTCTGTTGGAGGTATGGAATTTAACCTCTTGCAGCGGGTATTGACCGTAGAGCATACGCCGGAGTCATTGGAATCCGTCGCAGAGGCTATCCGCTCTCTCGGGTTTACGCCCGAGCTGCCGAACTCGACCGGGAAGCTTGATGCTGTAGGCGTTGAGATTAGAAAGCCTTGGTGGCCTTTGGCGTTGGCCGGAGTGGCGGCGGTAGGCTCGGAAGCTGTAAGCTGGCTGGGAGCCTCGGTATGGATCTCGGCAGCGCTTGCGATTCTGGCGGTCGTTGCTTGCGGGCTGACGACCTATAAAAAGGGCTGGGTCGCCATTTCCAACGGCAATCTGAATATTAATGCTTTGATGAGCATTGCGGTCACCGGTGCGCTCGTGCTCAGGCAATGGCCTGAGGCTGCGATGGTGATGGTGCTGTTCACCATCGCTGAACTCATCGAAGCGAAGTCGCTCGATCGTGCAAGAAATGCCATTAAGGGCCTCATGCAGCTCACCCCGGCGACCGCGACGGTGCGCCAGGCGGATGGATCATGGACTGATATTGACGCCAAGTCGGTGACTGTTGGCGCGGTAGTACGCGTCAAACCTGGTGAGCGTATTGGACTAGATGGAACAGTTGTTGGAGGACGCTCGACCGTAAATCAGACATCCATTACCGGAGAAAGTCTTCCAGTAGACAAGACACAAGGCGATTACGTTTTCGCGGGCACGATCAACGAAGTAGGCTCACTAGAGTTTGCCGTCACGGCTATAGCGGGAAACACGACCCTTGCTCGCATCATCCATGCGATCGAAGAAGCTCAGGGTGCGAAAGCGCCTACGCAACGTTTCGTCGATCAATTCGCTCGAATTTACACTCCGGTCGTCTTTGCGGTCGCCCTCGGGGTTGCCATCCTCCCACCGCTCATTGCTGGTGGTAATTGGCAAGATTGGGTTTATAAGGCGCTTGTCCTGTTGGTAATCGCTTGCCCGTGTGCATTAGTGATCTCTACACCTGTCACGATTGTTAGTGGCCTAGCTGCGGCAGCACGAAAAGGGATCTTGGTTAAGGGCGGAGCGTATCTTGAGGAAGGTCGAAAGCTGACATGGTTGGCCCTTGATAAGACAGGCACGATAACCCACGGGAAGCCTGAGCAAACCGACTTTGAAATGTTGGATAGCGCAGCTAATTCGGACCTATGCAGACGTGTAGCATCCAGTTTGGCTGGCCGCTCGGATCATCCAGTTTCCCTGTCTATTGCCAAAGCAGGGCAAGCGGAAGGGCTCAGTCGCTTGAACGTAGATAATTTTGAGGCGATTCCAGGCCGAGGTGTACGCGGCATGATTGATTCAACCACCTACACTCTTGGTAACCACCGACTTGTGGAGGAGCTTGGACAGTGCTCGCTTGCTTTGGAAGCCCGCCTTGAATCATTGGAGCAGCAAGGCAAGACGGTTGTTGTACTGAGCGATAAAACCCACGCCCTTGCGTTATTTGCTGTCGCCGATACGGTCAAGGAGACTAGCCGTGCGGCGATCGCGGAGCTTCACCAACTGGGTATCCGCACCGCAATGCTAACGGGTGATAACACGCATACGGCAAAAACCATCGCTCAAGCGGTGGGCATCGATGAGTCCCGTGGGAATCAGTTGCCAGAAGATAAGCTAAAAGCGGTGGTCGATCTATCCGCTGATGGCTCGGTGGTCGGCATGGTGGGTGACGGTATTAATGATGCTCCGGCGCTTGCGCGGGCCAATATCGGTTTTGCGATGGGCGCAATGGGAACCGACACGGCAATTGAAACCGCCGACGTCGCTCTTATGGACGATGATCTGCGCAAAATTCCTGCCTTTGTCCGCCTTTCAAAATCGACGCACACGATTCTTGTACAAAACATCGTATTAGCCCTCAGCATCAAAGTCGTATTTTTGACCATAACGCTGGTGGGATTTGGAACGATGTGGATGGCCGTATTTGCCGACGTAGGAGCGAGTTTGCTCGTTGTAGGTAACGGGTTGCGGTTGCTACGAAAATAACAGGTATGCGGCCCGCATGTAGATTTGCATCCGTATGGTATTTGTTTTTGCTGCAATACGAGTTGCTTACACGGCATGGTTCGCCCAGGAGCGCTCGCTAATGTATTTGTCGAGCAGGATGCCGTATCGTTGAATTACACACCTTTCTTTCGATAGGCCTCTTTATTGCTTTATGTCTGCGGACTAAAAAAAGTGGCTTTCGTGCTTGCGCACGAGAACCTATTAAAGCACCCAGGCATCTTGTTATGAGTCGCGGAATTATCGAACCTAGGAGCAGTTATGAACGAACACGCGCATCACGATCACGGCGAGGATAAGCCCAAGGAACATGCGGGCCATACCCATGAAAGTGGAGGACACCACCACCATACTCCGCCTTCTGGTTTCGATGCTGCTTTCGCGATCGGTTCAGCATTGAACGCGCTGTTTGTTATTGCCGAAGTGATCTTTGGACTCGGGGCTCACTCCATTGCACTGCTGGCCGATGCTGCGCACAACTTGGGCGACGTCCTCGGTCTGCTGTTAGCTTGGTGGGCGGCGTGGCTCGGACGTCGTCGCCCCACAGCTAACCGGACATATGGATACGGGAGAAGTTCGATTTTGGCATCGCTCACGAACGGCGTTGTACTTCTCGTCGGCGTGGGCGGCATCGCTGTCGAAGCAATTCGCAGACTTATCGAAGGCGTGCCTGTAGGAGCTGTCGGTGGAAAAACAGTGATGATCGTCGCCGCTATTGGTATAGCTGTGAACGGAATCACCGCATTGCTCTTTGCAAAAGGACGAAAAGGTGACCTGAATGTCAAGGGTGCGTTCTTGCACATGGCGTCGGATGCAGCCGTGTCGGCGGGGGTTGTTGTTTCCGGTTTGATCATGTTAATGACAGGATGGTCTTGGCTCGATCCGGTCGTCAGCTTACTAATAGCCGCAATGATTCTTGTGTCCACCTGGGGCCTATTGCGAGATAGTATTAACTTGGCACTGGACAAGGTTCCTGAAGGGATTGACTCTCAGAAGGTCAAGGCATTTCTCGAAAGCTTGAGTGGGATAAAGAACGTGCACGATCTTCATATCTGGCCGCTAAGCACGACAGAGACAGCACTAACAGCACATCTCGTTCGTCCACAGGCAGGCGAAAACGATCGATTTTTGCATGAAACTTGCGAAGAGCTAGAAGAGCGATTTGGGATCGGGCACGCGACATTCCAAATTGAGTCCGGCGACCCTTCTTACGCGTGCCATCTTGCTTCACAGGACGTTGTTTAAAATACCGCCGTTTCAAATGTAAAGGGTTCGGAGCCTGTGCTGTATGCAGTAAACCGGTGGCCGCCGCCTTATGGGCCACTGCCGGTGGCCCATAAGGCCTATCACTGGTGCAGGGCATCACCGCCGATGGTGTCTATCGATGCGTGCTGGCTTATGCCACCCAAGCCAAGATTGCCGTCGTGGGCTTCGGTGTGCATTGCCTGCGGGCGACGGCCGCAACAAACGCACTCGATCATGAGGCTGATATCGTCAAGGTGCAGGAATGGCTAGGGCATGCCAATATTGCCACGACGTGTATCTACGATCGTCGGCAAAGCCGCCCTGAAGACTCGCCTACCTTTAAAGTGAATTATTAGATATCTGTCATCGCGTAGGCTCTTATCGTAACTAGGTCCTACGTGAAGCAATTAAGCGCTACTTCGTTTGTGCGACGAAGCAAAACGGATTGCCACCCCGAAGGCCATTGCGGAGATGGTAGACACCCCTAAGACGGTCCATTCCACGGGAACGTAATTGCGGTTGACCGCCCAGATGGCCGCAGCGGAAATGGGCGCGATGCCTTTGGCGATATTCGACGGCATCGACAGTAAGCCACTGACCGCGCCATACCCTTCCGTCCATAACACGTCCTGAACGACAGTGCCGCGCAGGATGGTCATCATGCCGTTTGCTCCGCCATAAATAATGGCGAAGGCGATCAAGCGAAAAGGCGAAGTGCCCGCCCAAATCAAAATCAAGACCGACAAAGGAAACGCAATCGTAATCACGATGCCGACCGTCGAAGGCCGCGAGCCTCGCCCTGCTGTGAACCAAAGCACACGGGCTAGGACCTGCGCTGGCCCGATGACTGCCATCGTGGTCAAGATCAACGTTGCCGAGACGTGACGCTCAGTCATAAGCGGCACAAGATGAAAAGTCAGCGCCGCAAACGTCGCATAGTAGGTGGTGAAGCAGACCGCAAGTGCCCAAAATGTGGGTGTTCGTAATGCGCGGCGCGCGGCAGCCGAATTGACCGCTTGAAGCGCGACCTTGTGTTCGAGTTCGTTCTCACGAGGCGCATCCTTGCCAACAGCGAACCAATGCGCAGGTAGGCAAATCGCCAAAATCGAAACGGCCAGTGCTATCAGCGCACCACGCCATCCAAACCAATCGACAAATCCTTGAGTCAGGGGAATAAAGACTGTGCTGGCGAATCCGGCGACCAACGTTATCAGGGTAATTTTTGTGCGGAAACTGCCCGGATAATCGCGTGTGATCACCGCAAACACGGGATCGTAAAGAGTCGCCGCCATGGCGATGCCTAGCCCTATCCAGACCACGAACAGCGTGACCGGACTATGCGCCTGTGACCATAACAAAAGCATCGCCGCCCCGAGGACCGATCCGGCCACCATCACACGTCGGCCATGTCCGTTGTCAATCCACTTCCCGACCGGGTAGGCGGCAAGCCCCGACACGAGCAACCCTAACGATAGCGCTGCGTTTGTCTCTGTTCGGCCCCATCCCATCGATCGCTCCATTGGCACGACGAATAGGGAAAAGCCGTAGTAGATAGCGCCCCATGAAACCAACTGTGCAGCGGCAAGTACCCAGGTCGCTAAGGTTCCGCTCTCACTGCGCTTCGTTATCGTCGCTGTCTGCATGCGCGCCTGCGGTATCGTGGACCATTGCCGCCGCTGCAAGCGTCGTGGCTAGCTCCGGGTGCGCTTGCTTGCGTTCGCTATAGCGGTCAGTGAGATAGTCCGATCTATCCCGCACAAGTAGTGTGAATTTGTATAGCTCCTCCATTACGTCCACGACACGCTCATAGTAGGCAGACGGCTTCATACGGCCATTACCATCGAATTCCTGATATGCCTTCGCGACGGAAGATTGATTGGGGATCGTGACCATGCGCATCCAGCGTCCAAGGAGGCGCAGCGCGTTCACCGCGTTAAAGGATTGGGAACCCCCACATACTTGCATGACGGCCAGCGTGCGCCCTTGGGTCGGTCGGACCCCGGCGCTTTCGAGCGGAAGCCAGTCAATCTGATTCTTAAATACGGCGGTTAGCGTGCCGTGCCGCTCCGGGCTACACCAGACTTGTCCTTCAGACCAAAGCGAAAGCTCGCGCAGTTCGACCACTTTTGGATGATCGGCCGGCACGCTATCGACCATCGGCAAATCGTGTGGATCGAACACGCGCGTGTCCGCTCCGAAGTGTTGCAAAACACGTTCGGCTTCCAATGTGAGTAATCGACTGTAGGAGGTCGGCCGCAGTGAGCCGTAAAGTAGCAAGATGCGCGGCGCATGGTCTGAAACTGACTTTGGCTCCAGTTTTTGCAGGGTCGGGGTATCAAGGTGCGGCGCGCTGATGTTCGGCATCCCTTCTAACATTAGCTGAGTCTCCGTCCATCACTGCCTATAACCTTTTCGCCATCTTCCTTTGCAAATGCGCCCTTTTGCTCTGCTGGCAGAATATCCAGCACGACTTCGGAGGGGCGGCACAGACGCACGCCCATTGGCGTCACGACTAGGGGCCGGTTAATAAGAATGGGATGCTCCTGCATCGCATCCAGCAAGGCGTCATCAGTCAGCGACGTGTCGGCCAGCCCTAACTCCGCGTAAGGCGTGCCCTTCTCACGAAGCAACCCCCTAATGGTTAGGCCCGCGCGGGACACAAGGTCCACCAGCGTTTCGCGGCTTGGCGGGTATTTCAAATATTCGATAACCTCTGGCTCGATGCCAGCATTGCGAATCATCGCTAAGGTGTTACGCGAGGTCCCACAATCAGGATTGTGATAAATCGTCACGTTCATCGTTTAGATCCTTTTTATTAGTTGGCTTTCGCCTCGTACCAGTGCTGTGAGCGATTCACGATACCGACAACGAGCAGCATTACCGGTACTTCGATCAACACACCTACGACCGTGGCGAGCGCTGCGCCAGAATGAAACCCAAACAGGCTGATGGCCGTCGCGACAGCTAACTCAAAGAAATTACTTGCCCCGATGAGGCTCGACGGTCCCGCCACGCAGTGGGCAACGCCTAATTTCCGGTTCAGCAGATAAGCAAGCCCGGAATTAAAGAAGACTTGAATAAGGATTGGCACGGCCAACATCGCAATGATCATTGGCTCCTTGACGATCTCCTGGCCTTGAAAAGCAAAGAGCAATACGAGTGTTGCAAGCAAAGCCGCGATTGAATAGGGGCCGAGCTTTGCCACCGTCGATTGAAAATAGGCGTCTCCGTGCCGCAGCAAGGCGCGCCGGATGAACTGCGCCAATACCACTGGCACGATGATGTACAAGCCCACTGACGTGATGAGCGTATCCCAGGGAACGGTAATCGCAGATAGGCCAAGCAACAGAGCAACAAGCGGCGCGAATGCCACGATCATGATCGAGTCGTTTAGAGCCACCTGGGAGAGCGTGAAATAAGGGTCCCCCTTGCATAGCTGCGACCATACAAAGACCATTGCGGTGCAGGGCGCAGCGGCGAGCAAGATCAAACCCGCAACGTAGCTATCGAGCTGGTCAGCGGGCAGAAAAGGCGCGAAAACGTGTCGAATGAAAATCCATCCGAGGAGTGCCATTGAAAACGGCTTAACAAACCAGTTAACAAAAAGGGTTACGCCGATGCCGCGCCACTGGCTTTTTACCTGGGTCATCGCCGCGAAATCGATCTTCACCAGCATGGGAATGATCATGACCCAAATGAGGACGCCAACCGGTATGTTGACCTGGGCAAGCTCCATTTTCCCAACAGCTTGGAATACACCAGGGAGCACCTTGCCAAGCAGGATGCCACCGATGATGCAAAGCGCAACCCACACCGTTAGATAACGCTCGAAGAATCCTATAGCCGACGGTGCTTGTGAAGCGGTAGTGTCACTGGCGCTCACGTTATTCCTCCACCGGCTTGTCACCGATTGCGCGCATTTCTCGCTGAATGGCGGTGCGATCCAATATGTTTAGAGGCAAGTCGACAAACTGACGGACACGCCAGAGCAGTTGTCGATATATTTTGCTGAACAGCGCTCGTTTCTCTGCATCCGAGCCTTCGAAAGCAGCGGGGTCTTGAAAGCCCCAATGGGCTGTTAGCGGCTTGCCCGGCCAAATCGGGCAAGTTTCGCCTGCTGCTTGATCGCATACCGTAATCACGAAATCCATGTGCGGGGCATCGGGTGTAGCAAATTCGTCCCAACTCTTGCTTCGCAATTGGGCAACGTCATAGCCAAGCGCTGCACACTGTTCTATAGCGAAAGGGTTCACCGTGCCGCTTGGATGGCTCCCGGCGCTGTATGCACGAAATCGGCCTTCGCCCATGACGTTGAATAGCGCCTCTGCCATCACGCTTCTTGCGCTGTTACCCGTGCAAAGGATCAGGATCGAATATTCGTTTTTATTCATGTTTTGCTCGACGTCTCAGGTTTGCAAACGGGAATGACACTTACGGCGCATTGATCGCCGTCACAACAGTTTTCGGTCAGAAAGCCTATCAAACCCTGCATTGCATCGAAGTTCGCAGAATAAAAAACGAACCGACCATCTTGCCGCGCGCTCACCAGTTCGGCGTGCGATAAGTCTTTCAAATGAAAGGACAGGCTGGATGGCGATACCCCTAGTTTCTGGGCGATTTCCCCTGCTGGCATGCCGGTAGGCCCCGCGATCACAAGCAATCGGAAGATCGCGAGACGCGATTCATGAGCGAGCGCGCTTAAAGCACGTACAACGAGATTGGAGTCCATGTGCAGGACAATACCGTATACATTTCAATACTTCAATAGTTATTGAAATATTAGTAGAAGGGGTTTGTGTGTTAGTTATCGACCGTTTACTGGGCACATGCCAAAATGGTCATTTTTCAGACAAACCCGATTGGCAAGGTGTCCACAAACTCGTAAACTGCGTATTCCGGTGAACGTGACCGCTGATTCCGTTATCGTGACCGATTGCGCATTGAATGGTGTTACGCGTTCAGATTGTAGTGGTGGCGGTCACGATGGGTCGATGTTTATCTCCTTTTCAAGGGTTTTGGTTGCGGGCTGACGTAGCGAATCGCCGCTCAGTGTGAAGCGATGGTTTCGCTGCATGATGCGATCGAGCAATGCGTCGGCGATGGTGGCGTCACCGATCCAAGCGTGCCAATGTTCGATTGGAAGTTGGGAGGTGATGATCGTGGCCCTTGTGCCGGCGCGATCGTCAATAATCTCCAACAAGTCAGAGCGCGTTGCGCTATCGATACTGCCCATTCCGGTGACTGTCAAGGTAGTTGGAACGTGATCTACGCGGCCTCTAATTCAGGCAAGATGCTTCGCATTTCGTGATCTGTTCGCGGATTAAGCCAGACACTGCCAATAGGTTGCCAGTTGCGCAGTTGGCCAGACCATCGTGCCGGGTGTTGCTGCCGTGCAAGTTCATAGAGCTGTTTGCGTTTTTCAAGAATCAGCGCATCCTCTGCCGCATGGCGTTGAGCGGGTGCGACGAACCGTATCGCACTATGGCGATGCTCGTGGTTGTACCAATTGATGAAGTGATGCACCCACACGCGT